>CAMLEO010000009.1 GCA_946478975.1 uncultured Steroidobacter sp. | reverse complement strand
CGACCAGCGATTCGCGGCAGCCGTACAGGTTGTCGAACTTGCTCTTGGTGACCGAGTCGTTGACGTTGATGGCCGGGAACGCGAGCTTGCCGTCCTTCGCCATCTGGTACAGGCGCTTGACGCCGGTGGTGGTTTCTTCGGTCACGCCCTTGATCTGTTTCAGGCGCGTCGAATACCACTTCGGATCGGTCTTGAGCCTGGCCTTGATGGCGTTGAACAGGCAGGTCTCTTCTTCGCTGCCGGGATTGTTCAACACGCTGATGTCACTTTCGGCGCGGGTGCCCAGGTGCAGCAGCAGCGTCGCGTCGCCGCCGTCATCCAGGATCATGTTCGAGTAGCCGCCGTCCGGCCAATCGAAAATGCGATGGGTGTAATCCCAATACTCGTCCAGTGACTCGCCTTTGTATGCGAACACCGGCGTGCCTTTGACCGCGATTGCGGCGGCAGCGTGGTCCTGAGTCGAGAACACGTTGCACGACGCCCAACGCACCTGTGCACCGAGCGCTTGCAGCGTCTCGATCAGCACCGCGGTCTGAATCGTCATGTGCAGGGAGCCGGTGATGCGCGCTCCTTTCAAAGGCTGGGACTTGGCGAATTCCTCGCGGATCGCCATCAAACCGGGCATTTCGGTTTCGGCGATCAGGATCTCCTTGCGGCCCCAGTCGGCCAGCCCGAGATCGGCAACGTGAAAATCATTGGAAGCAGACTTGGCGACTGCGCTCATGGTCATCTCCGTCTTCAAAAGTTGGAGGGCGCCGTTGCCTATATGGCTTGCGAACCGAGCCTGGCAGGACCTGGGAGAACCCCTAAGCTGCTGCAGCGCCCCTCGGGTCGCGGAATCGGTAGTTTATCAGAGGAAGAGCCCGAAGAACCCACCCCTGGCCCCTCCCGCAGGGAGGGGAAAATCCTTTTATTAGATGTGGGGGCTACGCCCCCACACCCCTAGCCTGCGTTAACCGTTGGCGGCGCGCTTGATGCCCGCTTCCGACGCCAGCAGCTCGGCCTTGTCGGTCTTTTCCCAGGAGAACTCCGGCTCGCTGCGGCCGAAATGGCCGTAGGCGGCGGTCTTCTGGTAGATCGGACGCAGCAGGTCGAGCATCTGGATGATGCCTTTGGGCCGCAGGTCGAAGTGCTTGCCGACCAGCTCTTCCAGGCGCTCATCGGACACTTTGCCGGTGCCGAACGTGGTCACCATGATGCTGGTCGGCTTGGCGACGCCGATCGCGTACGACACCTGGACCTGCGCCTTGGTCGCGAGCCCCGAGGCGACGATGTTCTTCGCCACGTAACGAGCGGCATACGCGGCCGAGCGATCCACCTTCGACGGATCCTTGCCCGAGAACGCGCCGCCGCCGTGCGGCGCCGAGCCGCCATAGGTGTCGACGATGATCTTGCGGCCGGTGAGGCCGGCGTCGCCCTGCGGACCGCCGATGACGAAACGACCGGTGGGATTGATCAGGTAGTTCACCTTCTTGCCGATCATGTCCTTCGGCAGCACCGGCTTCACGATCTCTTCGATCACCGCTTCGGTGAGCTTGGAGTGTTCGATATCCGGGTGATGCTGAGTCGACAGCACGACGGTATCGATTTCCTTCGGCTTGCCGTCGACATAACGAATCGTCACTTGTGACTTCGCGTCCGGGCGCAGCCACGGCAGCTTGCCCTGCTTGCGCAGCTGGGCCTGGCGCTCGACCAGGCGGTGCGACAGATAAATCGCCAGCGGCATGCGCTCCGGCGTTTCATCGCAGGCATAGCCGAACATCAGGCCCTGGTCGCCCGCGCCCTGATCGAGATCGATGCCGCGGCCTTCATCCACGCCCTGCGCAATGTCCTGCGACTGTTTGCCGTACGCCACGAGCACCGAGCAGCCTTTGTAGTCGATGCCATAGTCGCTGTTGTCGTAGCCGATGCGCTTGATCGTGTCGCGCACCACGGTTTGATAGTCGATCACGGCGTTGGACGTGATTTCACCCGCCAGCACCACCAGGCCCGTGGTGCACAGGGTTTCGGCGGCGACGCGCGAATGTTTGTCCTGCGCCAGGATGGCATCCAGCACGGCGTCGGAAATCTGGTCCGCAACCTTGTCCGGATGACCTTCGGACACCGATTCGGAGGTAAACAAAAAGCTGCTGCTCATTAGGGGGTCCTGCACGATCCTTACAAATTCTCGAAGTTGGCACGCCCCGCCGGTGCGGGCAGCGCCTTGAGGTCTGATGAAATGTTAACCCGCGGCCGGTAACAGTGGGGTACCGAAATTCTCCTGGTACCGGGCTGCGAATTCGGCGGCCGTGAAGCGATGGTTTTGGGTCCCGCGCGTCTCGATCTTGAGGGCGCCCAGCAAAGAAGCAATGCGGCCGGTCGTTTCCCAGTCGCGCCCGTGCAAAAGCCCGTGTAACAAGCCGGCCCGGTAGGCGTCGCCGCACCCGGTCGGATCGACGACGTTCTTGGGTTTGGCGCTGGGAATGACGATCTGGCGGTCGCGCGTATGGATCAGCGAGCCCTCGGCGCCGCGGGTCACGATCAGTGCCTGTACGTGATTGAGTATTTGGCGTTCGTTCCAGCCGGTGCGCTGCTGCACCACCTGCCACTCGTAGTCGTTGACCGCGAGCCAGCTCGCCTGGTCGATGAAGGCCTTGAGGTTGTCGGCATCGAGCAGCGGCAGGGCCTGGCCCGGATCGAAGATGAAAGGAATGCCCGCAGCGGCGAACTGCTCGGCGTGGCGGATCATGCCGTCGCGGCCGTCGGGGGCGACGATGCCCACTTTGACGTCCTTGCCGGCCGCCTGCGACACGTCGTTCACATGCGAGTGCATCATCGCGCCGGGGTGGAATGCCCAGATCTGGTTGTCGTCCAGGTCGGTGGTCACGAAGCCCTGCGCGGTGTGCTCGCTCTCGATCACTCGCACATAGTCGGTGGGCACGCCGTTGTCGCGCATCCACTGTAAATACGGGCTCGCGTCGCGTCCGACCGTCGCCATCGGAAAGCCCGCATCGCCGAGCAGCCGCAAGTTATAAGCGATGTTGCCTGCGCAGCCGCCGTACTCGCGCCGCATCTGCGGCACCAGGAACGACACATTCAACATGTGGATCTTGTCCGGCAGGATGTGATTTCGGAAGCGGTCCTCGAACACCATGATGGTGTCGAACGCCACCGAACCGCAGATCAATGCCGTGCCCCGCACCTGCTGAGTCAACCTCGTCTCTCCTATAGTCAATTCGCATCCGTCCGCATGCGACCGCGGCGCGGAGACGCTTACCGTCGGCGCCTGGCGACGCACGTCCGCTTCGATCCAGCGCATTGTAGGTGAGCTGGCGGGCCGGGAAATGCGTCACTGACGATTTCCACTGTTAAATGCCTGCGAATTCCTCGGCTGGGATGAACCCGTAGGATGGTTCGAGCGTTAAGCGGGCTGACACGGCGGGTCTAGTCCAAGTAGGCAGCCTTCACCGACCCGGGGGAAAGACGGATTGTTCAACGTGGAGCCTCGCAACCGACTGTTCGAACGTGCAACGGCTGCCGATTCGTCGTCGGCTGACGACACTCGGGTCACGGGGATGACGCCCGATGCGGCCCCGGCGTCCATTTTGATCGTCGAAGACGAAGGCATCGTCGCGCAGGATCTCAAGGAAGCCCTGAGCCGCCTGGGCTATCGCATCGCCGGCATCGCGAGCGAAGGCACCCAGGCCGTCGCCATGGCCGAGCAGCTGCAACCCGAGCTGGTGGTGATGGACGTCGGCCTGCGCGGTGAGGTCGATGGCATCCAGGCCGCTCGCATGATGCAAGAGCACTCACACGTGCCCATCATCTTTCTTACCGGTCATCGCGACAGCGAAACCCTGCAACGAGCCGTACTGACCGGTCCGCTCGGCTATCTGATCAAGCCGTTCCAGGAAGACGAGCTGCGATGTGCCATCGAGGTCGCGATCCACAAGCACCGCGCCGAGCGCGCCGTGCGCGAGCGCGAAGAAACCCTGCGTCGTAATGCGGAGCTGCTGCAAACCCTGTCCTTGATCGACGAGCTGACGCAGCTGAGAAATCGCCGCGGCTTTTTCGAGCTGGCCCAGCAGGCGTTGAAGGTCGCGCAGCGCGAGCATTACGCGATGGGCGTGTTCTTCATGGATTTGAACGGCCTCAAGCGCATCAACGATACGCTCGGCCATCAAGCCGGCGACCAGGCATTGCGAGACACGGCGGAAGTTCTGCGACTGACGTTCCGCAGCTCCGACATCCTGGCGCGCATCGGCGGCGATGAGTTCGTGGCCATGGCACACGTGCATTCGACTCAAGACCTGCATGCGCTCAGCGGACGCTTGCGCGAGCATCTTCAGGACTTCAACAAAACGCACCGGCGGCCCTATCCGCTGAACATCAGCGTCGGCATGACGCTGGTCGACATTCCCACCGAGGAAGATCTCGAATCGTTGTTGGCGCGCGCCGACGCCGCCATGTACGAAGAAAAGCGCGCCGTCTCCTCCCGCGCCTGAGCAGGTGCCAGCTATCATGAGCCATGCGCGACCCTTCGCAGTGGCTGCAATTCCATGCCCGGCAACGACCCGACCGCCTGTTCCTGGAGACCGGTGACGGCCGTCGGTTGAGTTATGGCGATATGGCGGCGCTGGTCGAGCGCGTCGCCGGCGCGATGCTTCAGCTGCAAGTGGCTCCCGGCGATCGGGTCGTCGCCCAGATCGAGAAATCACCCGAAGCCGTCGCGCTTTATCTCGCATGTTTGCAAATCGGCGCGGCGTTCGTTCCTTTGAACACGGCGTACACGTTTGCGGAGCTGGAATATTTCCTCGGCGACGCCGCCCCGAGCCTCATCGTCGTGCGGCCTGCCCAGCGAGAGCAAGTCCTGTCTCTGGCGGTCCAGCGAGTGGAAACGTTGGAGTCGCTGCTCACCCTCGCCGGCCCAACGCCAACGAATGCAGATCAGTGGGAGCCGAGCGCGCTCGCGGCCCTGCTCTACACCTCCGGCACCACCGGTCGTTCCAAAGGCGCGATGCTGTCGCGGGCCAACCTGGCATCGAACGCCGAGACGCTGATGCAGGCGTGGGAATTCACAGCGGACGATGTGCTGCTGCATGCTCTGCCGATCTTCCATGTGCATGGCCTGTTCGTCGCGATCAACACCGTGCTCGCGGCCGGCAGCTCGATGTTGTTTCTTGCCAGATTCGATGCGGATGAGATCGTCCGGCTGCTGCCACGAGCGACGGTGATGATGGGCGTGCCCACGTTTTATACGCGGCTGTTACAGCATGCCGGACTCACGCGTGAGCTCGTCAGCAACGTGCGATTGTTCATTTCCGGTTCAGCGCCGCTGCTGGCCGAAACGCATCGTGAGTTTCAGTCGCGCACCGGGCACGCGATCCTCGAACGCTACGGCATGAGCGAGACGCTCATGAACACGTCCAATCCCTATCGCGGCGAGCGCATTCCCGGCTCCGTCGGTCCGCCGCTGCCCGGAGTCGAAGTGCGCATCGCCGACCCGGAAACTGGCGCGGTGTTCGAAGAGCCCGACACCATTGGCATGATCGAAGTGCGCGGACCGAACGTTTTCTCCGGCTACTGGCGCATGCCGGAAAAGACCGCCGCCGAATTCCGTCGCGACGGATTCTTCATCACCGGCGACTTGGGCAAACGCGACTCGCGGGGCTACATATATATCGTCGGCCGCGGCAAGGACCTGATCATCACCGGCGGGTACAACGTCTATCCCATCGAAGTTGAGCTGGAGATCGATGCGCTGCCCGGCGTGAACGAGAGCGCTGTGATCGGCGTGCCGCATGCGGACTTCGGCGAGGGCGTCACCGCGGTCGTGGTGTTGAATGCCGGTGCTCACATCGATGAAGCAACGATTCGCCGCGAGCTGGAGCAGCGGCTGGCGAAGTTCAAAGTGCCCAAGCGAGTGGTGTTCGTCGCCGAGCTGCCGCGCAATACCATGGGCAAAGTACAAAAGAGCGCGCTGCGCGAGCATTACTGCAATCTCTACTTGTAAACACACCCCGCCGAAGGCGGGGTGAAAAATATCGTGCAACTTGAGGGGAGCCACTCATGACCGCCACCATCATTGACGGCCGCGCCGTCGCCGAGCGCTTGCGCTCACGAATCGCGGTACGCACCGCCGAGCTGGCCCAGCAGGGGCTCGTGCCGGGCCTGGCCGTCGTACTGGTCGGCGAAGACCCCGCAAGCCAGGTTTATGTCGGCAGCAAAACCAAGCAGGCGGCCGCGGCCGGCATCAAACATTTCGATCATCGCTTGCCCGCAACCACCGGCACCGCGCAGCTGATCGAATTGGTTCGCAAGCTCAACGCCCAGCCGGACGTGCACGGCATCCTGGTGCAACTACCGCTGCCGAATGGCGTCGACAGCGCAGCGGTGCTGGCCGCGATCGATCCCGCCAAGGACGTGGATGGTTTTCACGCGGTGAACGCCGGGCGCCTGGCGCTCGGTCAGCCGGCGACCGTTCCCTGCACGCCGCTCGGCTGTCTCATTCTGATTCGTGAAGTGCTGCCCACGATGGCAGGCAAACGCGCGCTGGTCGTGGGCCGATCGAACATCGTCGGCAAACCGATGGCGCAACTATTGTTACAAAACGACTGCACGGTCACGATCGCGCACTCGCGAACGCGCGACCTGCCGCAGTTATGTCGTGAGGCGGAGATTCTGGTTGCGGCGATCGGGAGGCCGAAAGCCATCGCGGGCGATTGGGTTTGTCCCGGCGCGGTCGTGATCGACGTCGGCATCAATCGCGTGACGGTCGATGGCAAGAACAAACTGGTCGGCGACGTCGATTTCGAAGGCGCGCTCGCGCATGCCGGTGCGATCACGCCGGTCCCGGGCGGCGTCGGCCCGATGACTATCGCTTGTTTATTGATGAATACGGTGAACGCCGCGATTCGCTCGCAGCGTGGCGATGAGGTTGGGTTGCTCACTGCATGAGGTGAGCACGGATGTCTTTTCGAGGCGACTTAACGTCGCCTCGAACCGTGCGAACGCCGGCCACATTAATCCACGTGGGGATGTAACGGCTGGCCGACGCGCCAGGGACGGCTGCTTCAGATGACGCGGTCTTATTCGGCGTCGCCTTCGCTCTCGCCGTTGCCGATGGTGGCAAACAGCTTGTCCATCGTGTCGTACAGCGCGACGCGCTCGGCGTCGTTCAACGTCAGCAGCAGATCTGCCTGACGCTTGCGAGCCACCGGTAGCACGGCTTTGTACAAAGACGTGCCTTTCGGTGTGATCGAAACCATCACCGGCGCCGCCAGCGCTTCGGTCGAACGCGAGCCGCGGTCCTTGATGGTTTTCATCTTGGTGAGACCGCGCGTCGCCATGACACGCAACGTTCTGCTCACCTGGCCCTTGTCCATGCCGCTGCGTGCGGTCACTTCCGAGAATCGCATCGGCGCGAAGCGCGCCACCAGGGCGAGCAGACGCCACTCGGGCAAGCTCAGCTCGAATTCTTCGAGATAGCGCTTGGTGACATTCGTGCGCAGGGCATTCGATAACCGCGACAGGCGAAACGTGAGGAAGTCCTCCACGTTTAAATGCGAGCCACTGCGCGAGACCGAGGACCAGGGCGAGGATGTTTTAGATGTCGACCGCTGCTGTCGCGGCTTCTTCTGCGTCGCTTTCACTTACATGCCATTTCGGCTCAAGCCGAAGAAACTAGGGAGAATACGGATTGTGCCGCAAGCACACGCTCTTGAATAGAACTGCCGCATCGATGAATGTTCCAAATGCGGTTTCGCTGAATGCGTCACCTTATGCAACAAGTGACATTGAAACCTGAACGCGGTCCGAATGTTTGTGCGCGAGAATTTGCCGTGTTTTCTGGATCGGTGTGCGGCGCTGGTTACGCTCACAACTGACAAATTTTGTCCATTCGACCATGCGACTCGCCCTATCTCGCTGTTTGCACGTGTTAATTGATAGCGACGTTTCAGGGCCTCGCGATCCGCAACGAGTGCGCGATAAAAAAAGCGGATGCAACGATAAAGTCGGACTGCTATGGTCCCGCGCGCTTTGTGGAGACTTCATGCCACAACTAGAAGCACAAGCCCACGTTCTCGAAGAATGGTTCCGCTTGCCGGAGTCCCGGCGTATGCATGCGACCGATGCGGTCGCGTTTGCGTTTCGGCTGTTGCAGGATCGACCGGAGATGGTCGCGCGCCTGCCGATTCACAACGACGCCGCCAATCACGACATCATCGTCAGCTGGTTGCTGCCGTATCTAAACAGGCAGAGCGAGCTCGACGCTCGCAACAAATATTGATGGCCCGGTCCCTCGGAAAAATCAGGCGCCCTGCAGCGCCTGGCTGATGCCGCTCACTGTGGCCAGCAGCGCCGAGAGCAATTCCCGATCTTCTCGTTTGCCGGCGCGCCAGCGCCGTAACAGATCCACTTGCACCAGGTGCATGGGATCGATGTAGGGATTTCGCAGCATGATCGAACGCTGCACCGTCGAAGCGCCGTCGAGCAGCTGCGCGCAACAGCGAATGTTCAGCACCTGCTGGCGCGTGAGCTCATATTCGGTGCGCAGTGTCGGAATGAAATGACGCAGGTTTTCGTCGACCAGCTGTTCATAAGCGGCGGCGATGTCCAGATCGGCACGCGCCAGCGCCAGCTCGATGTCATCGATAAGATTTGTAAAGAAGAACCACTTTTCGTACATCTCGCGCAAAAGCGCGTCTCCCAACGTGCGCCTCGCGAGTGCCAGCGCGCTGCCCGCGCCATACCAGCCGGGCATCATGTAACGACACTGCGACCACGCATGCCACCAGGGAACCGAACGCAAGGCCGCGATGCCTACGCGCTCCACCCGTGACACCGGACGCGAGCCGATCTGCATGCGCTCGACCACGTCGATCGGCGTGATCTGGTGAAAGAACTCATAAAAGCCCGCGTCTTCGAACACCGTCGCGCGATAGACGCGAGCGCTTTCGTTCGCCAGCAGTTCCATCGCCTCACGCCATTGCGGTTCAACGTGCTCAGGCGGCGTCGTGCCGGCGCGTGACAGGGACAATGCATTGAATGCCTGCTCGAACACGCGGAGCGCGATCGGGCGCAAGCCATACTTTTCGTTGATCAGCTCGCCCTGCTCGGTGATGCGCAGGCGGCCCCGGCGTGCGCCGTCCGGCCCGCTTCTCACCAAAACTTCGGTGCGCCCGCCGCCGCGATCGACGCCGTCGGCCTGACCGTGAAAAAGTGTCAAGTCGATGCCGGCGGCATCGGCGGCCGCAAACAACGACTCCTGCGCCTGGCGCAACAACCAGCGCGAGCGGACGATGCCGCTTTCTTTATTACTCGCCGAGTAGCCGATCATCACATATTGATGATTGGCCCGGCCGAGCAGGTGGCGCTGATACACCGGCTCTTCGAACAACTGTTTCATCACCTCGCCGCAGCGTTGCAGCGACTCGGCCGATTCGAACATCGGTGCCACGTCGGCTTGTACGTCGCCGGTGCGGCGATCGGCAGTATCGGCCCAGCGCGCCAGCAACAGCACCGACAGAATGTCATCGACACCATGCGTCGAGCTGACGACGTATGGGCCGATCGCGTCGGAGCCGTAACGATGCCGGCAATGCGCGAGCGCTTCGAACACCCACAGGCTGCGCTTGCCGCTTGCATCGAGCACGTTGGTCGGACCTTCGTCTCGCTCCAAAGCTTCGCGCAGCCGCTGCGTACGTTCTGCACTGGTGCGCCGGGGCCAATCGTCGTCGTTGAATCCCTGCCCGATCACGGCACGATGCGCGAACGCGTTCTGCCGGATATCCAACGTCGCCAAGTGGAATCCGAAGGTCCGCACGCGTCGGATCAGGCGCCGCACCTGGAACAGACCTGCATGCTCGCCCTTGTTGGCGCGCAGACTGTCGGCGATCAGGTTGAGATCGGTCAAAAAATCATTGGCCGATTCGTAATGATTGGCGCGGCCTTCATAGGTGGCGCGCAGACGTTCCATCAATTGCCCGAGAAACACTCGATACGGCATGCGATCGTGCCGCGCCGGCGAGAGGCCCGAGGTGGGCAGCAGCATCGAATAATGTTCGATCTTCGCTTGCAGCTCCGGCGCAATGCCTATGCGCGAGGCGCTTTGTGACAACGACTCGGCCATTCCCTGGCATTCCAGGAAGTAGCTGTTGACGATGATCTGCTGGTGACGCGCGATGGTTTCGCGCAGCGTCTTGGCATGCACGTCCGGGTTGCCGTCCATGTCGCCGCCGACCCAGGAGCCGAAGCGCAGGATCTCCGGGATCTCGCGCTCGCGCGCTTCCGGTCCGTAGGCCTGCTCCAGTGCCGCTTCGATTTCCTCATAGAAGGTCGGCACGATTTGAAACAACACTTCGGCGATAAAGAACAGCACGTGCTCGCGCTCGTCGGCGACGGTCAGGCGCTCGCGAGAGTTCTCCGCCGTCTGCCAGCCGGATGTGATTTCGGCGCGAATGCGATCCCAGATCACGCGCGTCTCGGCAGCGGTGCGCGACAGGCCCAGGCGGCCGAGCAGCAGCTGCGCGATCTTTTGTTGTTTGCGCAGAATCGTGCGACGGGTGGATTCGGTGGGATGCGCCGTGAACACCGGCTCGATCCACATCTGCAGCATCAGGCGGCGCACGTCTTCGAGCGACAGCCCCTGCTCCTTGAGCTTGTTGATGGCCTCGATGACGCCGCCCGGCTGCGTCTTGCCTTCGTTGATGTATTGGCGGCGGCGGCGGATGCGATGCACCTTTTCGGCCATGTTGACCATCTCGAACCAGGTCGAGAACGAGCGCACCAGGTCGCGGGCTTCCGCCGGCGGCACGTTGCGGGTCCGCTCGGCCAGGCGCCGGCCACCCTCGGCATCGCCTTCGCGGCGGGCAATCGCCGCCTGCCGGTCGCTTTCCACGGCTTCGAACAAAGCGTCGCCGCCCTGCTCGCGAATGATTTCGCCGACCAGCGCGCCGAGCATATGGACGTCTTCCCGCAGCTCGGCGTCTTTTTGCGGAAAGGAAATGTCGGAACGAGGCATATAGGGGCGCGGAGTTTAGCACCGCGCCCCGGGGAGCCACCCAACTAGGCGACGCGGGCCGGGAAGGTCTTGAGCAGGGACTGCTTACAGGAGGTGCAGGCCACCGGCTCGATGCCAGGCAAAGTCGCCTCAGCGGCGATGGCCAGCGTCTGCTGGGCCTTCTCGATTTCTTCCCAAACGCCCAGGCGAACCTGAATTCTCTGGCACCACGCGCAGCTGCGAAGGACCCGCCCGTCGCGGGGATAAGCAGGATCCAGCAGCGCCACCGCCGGCCGCCGCTCGCGCCACACCGGCTCGCAGATGTGGCGAATCGAGCCATCGCCCAAGGGGCGCAGCTCGATATCGATCAGCCGGCGTTCATCGGGGCTGTCCACGCGCATCGGCACGAACACACCGCCGCCGACCGCACGCACGCGGTTGTAGAGCAATTCCCACAACTGGCGCACCACGCCAGCGGGAATACGCTCCCAGATCGGACGCCCGAGCACCGGCGCCGGATCGCCCGGCAGCGGCGTGAACAGCTCGTACCACGCGGTATTCACGAAACTGAGCCGATCCGATGCGTCGATCGTATAGATCGGACGAACATCCAACATATCGTTGACCATAAGCCTCGGGGGGCGGACTGACAGGCGCCGCCGTGACACTGACATCATCGGCGGCGCTCGCAGGCCGGCACATGAGACTCGCCCTGAATGCCGCCGCAGCCCGAGTGCGCAACTGCGCTGATACGATGACCGCCTGCCGCTTTTTTTGTGACGCTATCGAGATTGCTCCATGACCTTGACCGGACAGATCGCAGTATTCCTGGGCGCGACCGTGCTGACGGTGCCGCTGTTTCGACGGCTGCGGCTGAGCTCCATCCTTGCGCACCTGGCCGCCGGCGTGCTGATCGGTCCGTTCGGACTGGCGGTGATCAACGACACCGCGGGCGTAAGTCACATCGCCGAGTTCGGCGTGGTGCTGTTGTTGTTCGTCATCGGGCTGGAACTGCAGCCGTCGCGCCTGCGCGCCATGCGTCGCTCGATTTTCGGTTTAGGCATGGCGCAAGTCACAGTCACGACTGCGGCGATCACCGGGATTGCTTATGTCAGCGGGCTGCCGATGAATGCAGCCTTCGTGATCGGGTTCGCATTGTCGCTGTCGTCCACGCCGCTGGTTCTGCAGCTGCTCGCCGAACGACATGAGCTGAATACGCAACACGGCCGGCCGGCGTTCGCCATTCTGTTGTTTCAAGACCTGGCGGTGATGCCGATGTTGGCGATTCTGCCCCTGCTCGGCGCCAGCGCGGCGACTCAAACCATGGGCGACACGCTGCTCGGCGCCGTCAAAGGGTTGGGTGTGCTCGCGCTGCTCGTGTTCGGCGGCCGTTACATCGTGCGCCCGGTGCTGCGCGTGGTCGCCGAGACCAAAGTTTCCGAAACATTCACCGCCGCAGCCCTGCTGATCGTGATCGGCAACGCGCTGCTGGTGAACGCGGTCGGCATGTCGATGGCGCTCGGCGCATTCGTTGCCGGCGTGCTGCTCGCGGAGAGCGAATACCGCCATGAGCTCGAAGCCGATATCGAGCCGTTCAAAGGCCTGCTGCTCGGCTTGTTCTTCATGTCCGTCGGCATGACGACCAATATCGGCCTGCTGCTGCAACAGCCGGTGTTGATCGCATCGCTGGTCTTCGGGTTGCTCTTGCTCAAGGCGCTGTTGCTGTTCGGCGTGGCGCGCGCGTTTGGAATGCAGGTTCAACACGCCTCGCCGCTCGCGGTGACGCTGGCACAAGGCGGCGAGTTCGGCTTTGTTTTGTTCTCGCTCGCGGTGAGCCAGGACATCCTGCCCGCGGGCCTGGCGCAGATCCTGGTGATCGTCGTGACCATCTCGATGGCGATGACGCCGCTGATTCTCAAGCTGCACGCAGTGCTGATCGAGCCCCGGCTGGTGAAGACCGAGGCGCGCGAGTTCGACGACATCACCGATGACGGCAGCCGCGTGCTGATCGCCGGCTTTGGACGCGTCGGCCAGATCATCGGCCGCGTGCTCCGCATGCGGCACATTCCATTCACGGCGCTGGAATCGAGCGTGTCGCAAGTCGACTTCGTGCGCCGCTTCGGCAACCGGGTTTACTACGGCGATCCGTCCCGGCTCGATTTGTTACAAGCAGCGGGCGCGGCGCGCGCGGAAATCTTCGTGCTCGCAATGGACGACATCGATGCGTCCGTGCGCACCGCCGCGCTGATCAAGAAACATTTCCCGCACCTGAAAGTGTTCGCACGCGCCCGCAATCGTCAGCACGCCATCAAGCTCATGGACCTGGGCGTGAGATATCTGATGCGCGAGACGTATTACTCCAGCCTCGACATGGCGCAGAACACGCTCGAAGCGCTCGGCCTGTCGCGCGCCGAGGCCGTGGAAAGCATCCGTCGCTTCGACGATCACGACAAACGCACGCTGGAGCTGCAACGGCTGGCCGGCAGCGACGAGCAGAAGCTGATTCAAAGTGCACAGCAGGCGGCACGCGAACTGGAAGGTTTGTTCGAGGAAGACGTGAAAGGCGAAGTCACCGAGCGGCCGATCGCGGTCGGCGAGAGTCGATGAAATATTTGCTTGCAGCGCTCGCTTCGTTTTGCGCCTGGTCGGCGCACGCATCGTGTTTGAGTTACGGCCCGGCGAGCCTCACCGGCCGGGTGGTGCGACAGACCTATGCCGGGCCGCCGGACTACGAAAGCACCACACGCGGCGATCGGCCGGTCGTGTTCTATGTTCTGCAGCTCGACTACACGTTATGTGTCGCCGACTCGTCGATCGTGGGACGCGGAATTCGGGAACTACAACTGGAATGGTCCGCCGGTGATCCCGCCACGCTGCTCGGCAGGAAGGTCACAGTGACGGGCGAGCTGATTCGCGGCGGTGCCAGGCACGACAAACGAGACGTGATCGTGGCGCGCGAGATCGCCCAATGAGATCGCCAAAATAGAAAAGGCCTCCGCGGCAGCGGAGGCCTTTTCTCACAAACGAACGGTTATGCCGGGAAGAAATCGATCGGCTTGGTCACCGTGATCGTGCCGACGTCACGCGCTTCGAAGCGGAACGACTTCACGCGGGCCACCAGCTTGCGCTCCAGCTCCGGATCCTTGAGCTCGCTGGAAACGACTTCGCATTTCAGCACCGAGCCGTCGGCCCCGATCGTCAGTTCGAGCACGACTTTGCCTTGCAGGTCCGGCTTGTCACGCAACGCTCGCGTGTACAGCGCATAGATCGCGCCCTTGTTGCGATCGAAGACCAGCGCGATTTCCTCTTCGCTGCGCGCGGCTTTGTTACTGCCGGCGCCACGCTGCACTTTGTTGGCCGCCTGGCCATCGAGCACCGCGGAGCTGACCTGCGTCGTCGTGTGGCCGGTGAGCGAACCCGAGCCACCGCCATAACCTCGGCTCAGCTGCGCGGTGTTGATACCGCCGCTGCTGCCACCGACTTTAGATGTGAGCAGCGAACGTTCCGAACGCGTCTCTTCGCCGATCTTGCCGGTGAGATTCTTGGTCTGCGCGGCCTTGTCGATGACCGAGCTGTCGCGCAGAGCGGCGAGTTGATCCATGACGTTGGCCATGGACTTCTGCGCCTTCTCACGCGCGGTCGGCTGCGGCTTCGGCTCGGGCTTCGGCTGCTCGACCGGCTTGATCTTCTCGGGCTCGGGCTTCTTCTCCTCGACCTTCGGCGGCGGGGGCGGCGGAGGCGGCGCGGGCTTCTCGATCACCAGCTTGACGATGCGATCGGGAATGGCCGGCGCCTTCATCTGCGTGCGCTCCGGCACCGGCAGCAGCGGAATCAGCACCGCGAAGATCGCAAACGCGATGAACGCGTTGCGCATGACGCGGCGGAAGCGGGCCTCGACTTCCTCGGTCGGCGACCAAGGCAGATCATATAAACGATAATAAGGAGCGAGAGTGCTCATGGTGTCGTCGTCCTCAGCTGCCGACCGAGCCCGAGTACGTCGCGGTACGCGCGCTCGCGTTCGGTCCGAGCTTCACGCCTTCACGCTCGACGACCGCGAGCGACACCTTGCCGTAGTCGGCATCGGTGCAGGTCGCCATGATCTTTTTCAACACGCTGTACGGCGTGTTCTTGTCGCCCATGATCGTGACTTCGCGATCCTTGATGTCCTGCTGGGCCGCGCCCGTCAGCACCGTGTCCGCCTGGCTCTGCAATGCCTTCTTCAGCGGCTGAATCACCGGGTCCTGTGCGCGGATCACATCGGCGACCTTGGCGATCGTCTTGCCGTCCACCAGCAGATCTTCCTTGGTGATCATCACCACCACGCTCGGCCGCGGCTTCTTGTCCGAGAGCGAGGCCGGAATCGAGATGCTCTTGGTGTTGGGCAGGATGTCCACGTCGGAGTTGTGCACCAGCAGGAACACCGTGAGGATCATCAGCATGTCGATGAACGGCACCAGCGTCATGTGGCCGGCAGCTTCCGCGCCGCCGCCGCCGTGCTTACGCTTGCGATGACGTTTGATACGAGTCGGGGTCATGTCGGCGCGTCTCCCACGGACACATCCGGAAACAGCTCACCGTAGGTCCAGCTCTTCTCGCCCACGCTGAACACGCGCACGGTGTCCATCACTTGCACCAGCGTGTCATAGGCGATGTCCTGTTCGAGCAGGATGGTCGCCTCGGTCTTGTCCGGATACTTGGTTTTCACCAGCTTCAGATAATCCTGCAGCCCGGTGAGATCGTAGCCGCCGGCGTTGGACGGCACGCTCTTGAGCAGGCCGGTGCCGCGGTCGGCAACTTCGATCTTGTCCTTGCGAATGATCACTTCCAGGTTCAACCCCTCGGGCAGGTCCGGCACCGCACTGTCGGCGCCCGGCAGGTTGAGCTCCAGAATGTTGGTCTTGGTGAACACCGCGGTGAAAATCAGGAAGAACACCAGGATGATCATCATGTCGATCATCGGCACGACGTTGATTTCGTGCCGGCCGCGGTAGCGCGCATGATTGCGCATCACCCGCCGCTGTGCCTTGGACTGAGCCATTGCCTATCCTTGATTGACCGCTGTGCTGTCGATCTGTGTTCAAGCCATGCCGTGCGCGGCGCGGCCGCCGCGAGGAGAAGCAACGAGATCGTCGTTGCCGCCTTCCACGTCCTGGCGACGCTCGACGACCGAGTTCATGAACTTCACCGAGGCGATTTCCAGGCTGTCGATCAGCTTGGTGGTCTTCGCTTCCAGGAACATATGCGACAACAGCAGCGTGATCGCGACCGTCAGACCGGACGCGGTGTTGTTCATGGCGACCGAGATGCTGGCCGCGAGCAGGCTGGCCTTCTCGGCCGGGTTCGCCTGCGCGATCGAGGCGAACGCCGCGATCAGGCCGATGACGGTGCCCAACAGACCGGTGAGCATGCCGATGTTGGCGAGCGCCGAGAGATAGTGAGTGCGCTTTTCCATGCGCGGGATGATTTCCAGCAGGCTCTCGTCCATCGCCTTCTCGACGTCGTCGCGACGACGGGCGCTGGCGAGACGGGCGATGCCGTAGTTGAGCACGGTGGCGATCGAGGACTTGGACTTCGAGGTGATGGCCACCACCTGCTTGAAGTTACCGCTGTTGATCAGCGGCACCACCTGGCCCCACACGCGACGATTCTGGGTCGTCTCGTTGGTCAGATAGATGAAGCGCTCGATGCTGATGGCGACGCCGACGACGAAAATCGCCGCCAGCGGGTAGAGGAAGAATCCTCCGTCGCGAAAAAAGTTCACGATGAAGTGAATGAGTTCCATCGTCCAAGACTCCTATGCGGTGCGGTAAGAGATAACTGGTGAAGCGTCCGGTCCGTCGGACGTAACTGAACAAATCTGCGAGGCGTGCTTTATCGCCTTACATAAAACCTGCTGCTGCGACCTATTTCTCACTGCGCTCAGCTGGCGTGGCGGCCGCTTTGGCGGCGTCGCTCACTGCACCGTAGTAGGTCACTTCGCGACGAAAAACGTCACGATCGACCGGCTGCAGGGCTTCGTCGAGCAAAGTGTTGAACGGTTGCGAAGGCAGCTCGCCGAGGTCGGACTTCTTCCACGGCACGATGTACAGCACCTTCGGCAGCTCGCGGTTGCCAGTGACGACGGTGGTATCGAGATTCAAACGATCGTTGCGCACGACAGCCTGCGGACCACCGGTGGTCTCGCGACGAGCAGACGGTTCGGATGCAGCGGGAGCTCGCTGCTCGGTCTGCGCCGGCATCGCGCTCGTATTCACAGCGGGCCCGGCAGCAGTTGCCTCTTTGGACAATGAGCCAGCCGGCTCGGCCGCATTCGCCGCGGCAGCCAGCAGCGCTGCAAACATCATCGTGCCCAGCTTTGTCATGAGTGGGGCGTTGCCCATTGTTTCACCGATCAATCATTCGGCAGTGCTGGCACTTCGCGGCTCGGTGCCAATCCGTTTCTTTAATTCCGTCACCCACGCGGTGACCTTGGCATCCGGCGCGCTCGCCAGAGACAAGTAACGTTCGTACGCTTCGAGCGCGCGCTCGGGCTCCTGCAAATACAGGTCGCACAGCACGCCGAGATTCAAATACGCGAGCGCATAGTTCGGATCGATCTGCACCGCGCGCTGATAGGCTTCATCGGCGTCCTTGAAACGTCCCAACTTGCGATGGACGATGCCGAGCTGGTTGTACGCCGCGGCGTTGTTGCCGTTGCGCGCGATCGCATCCTTGATCTCTTTCTCGGCATCTTCGAGCTTGCCCGCCTTCGCGTGCAGGATGCCCAGGTTCAACACCGGCCCGGAATAGGTTGGATACGCAGCCGCGAGCGCGCGAAATCCCTGCTCGGCGGCAGCGAGATCGCCGGAGCTCATGGCGCTCACGGCGCGATCGAACTGTTGCACCGCCTCGGGAGGCAACGCCGGCTCGGCTGCCGCGCCGGCCACTTCCTCCTGCCCTTTGCCGCGCTTGGAGGATTTGGCTGGCGCACCCGCCGTTGTTTCCTGACTCTTGCTGCCGAACGTCGGCATCATGCCGCAGCCGGACAGCGTCAGGCTCAGCAGCGCCAGGCCAGCAAGCAGCGCCCGTGCGCCGGAGGCGCGATGATCAAGGCAGCTTCGGCACATAGTCTTCACTGATCTCAGTCTTGGCATAGCGTGCCGGCTTCAACTTCGCCAGCACATCGAAACTGCGTTGCACCCACTGATCGTACACACCGTCGCCGGTGCGCTGCGCGTTGGTCTCGTGCAAGGCGATCGATTTCTCTTCGAACGGGAACGCCTGCTCTTCGAGTAGCACGTCGTACTGCTCCTTGGCGTCGGCGTCCAGATTCTTCGGCCGCTCCGAAGCCATCAGATCGGAGCCCAGCTGGCGATACAACTCGGCCATGCCGAAGGTCGCCTGGGTCGTCACTTCGGCGACGCCGTAGTCGAGCGCCTGGCTGTAGATGCCCAATGTCTTTTCCATCGCCGCGCGCTTGGTCTTGAGCGACTTGTCGAGCGGTGCCGTCAGCTTGATGGAATTGAACAATGCCACCGGACCATCGGCCGTTTCGATCGTGGCCTTGGCCGCCAGATATTTACTACGATCGGTGCGCGACGCGCCCGCGGTCTTGTCGGCTTTGATGATTTCATCCAGCCACTGCGAGCGAGTCTTCAGATCGTTCTGCGCCTTCGCCATGTCGGCGAGCTTCTGTCGCGCATCCATCGCAGGATCGAGCGGCGACGGATACTGCTTCACGTAGTCCGCATACAAACGGCCAGCATTGGTCGGCGACGCACCTTTCTCATAAAGCTCGGCTGCCTGCCACAATGCAGCGCGCCGCACTTCAGCTGTTTCCTGCTGATTGGCAGCGACGCGTTCGAGCTCCGCCGCAGCCTGAGTGCCGCGCCCCAACTCCAGATACGCAACCGCCAGCGAGCGGGTCGCATCCGGCACCAGCTCGCTGGTCGGATTGTTTTTACGGAACGCTTCCAGGATCTGCGCCGCGCGTTCCCACTGTTTGCCTTCCAACAGAATCGCAGCGGCGTCGTATTCAGCGTTGGTACGCGCTTTCGCATTCGGCGCGAGCGTGGCGACACGCAGGAACGCATCCACCGCACCCGTGGAATCGCCCGCCGTGCGCTTGGCTTCGGCTTGTTTGTAAATCGAAGCGGCGATGCGCTCTTCGATGGCCGAGCGGTCCGGATCGTTCGCAGCCAGGAAGCCCTGCACCTTCAGGTACGCAGCTTCCGCTTCCTCGTAACGACCGCGATCGAACAACGAGTGCGCCAGCAGCGTGGTCGCCGTGCGCTGATACTTGCGATCGACTGCCGGATTGCGTTCGAGAATCTGGTTCGATACTTCGATGACGCGATCGAACTCGTTCAACGCGAACAGATCTTCGTCGGCCTTGGTCAGCACGCGCGCCGATTCCGGATGGTCGGGGAACGTGTTCGCGAACATCAACGCGCTCTCGATACCCTGGCGATGCCACATCGCCTTGGCCTCGCCTTCCAGCGAGGGCTCGTGCTTCTGATACGAGACCAGCGCCGCATAGCCTGCAGCCGCAGCCTTCGGATGCAGCGGATAATCGTAAGCTGTCGTTTCGTATTCACGCGCCGCTTCGGCGAAGCGGCCCGACTCGAACAACACTTCACCCAAGGTGAAGCGCGTCGCCGGCGCTTCGGGATCTTTGGGGAACGAATCGAGCATGGCGCGATACCAGCGCGCCGCCGCGGCGTAGTTCTCCGGCTTCTTATCTTTCTGCGCCAGCGCGTAGTGATATTCGGCCAGGTCCTTCTGGTTCGACTTCAACTGCGCGGCAACTTCAGGCGCATCCTCGACGGTGCGCTCGCGCCAGAATTCCGAGCCGAACGCATAACGCTCGACGAAAGATTGTTTGCCTTCGATCACCAGCGAAGCAAAGCCGCCCTTGGAGTACGCCTCGATGGTGCGCATCTGCAACGACGGCGCATAGCGGCTCTCCGGCCGGCGCTTCGCGAACGCTTCGTACGCGAGCGCCGCGTCCTGATAGCGTTCCTTTTCCATATATAAGTTGCCCAGCGACTCGTAGAGCTGGTGCGCATACAGCGGATCGCCGCGCTCCGCCAAGGCTGCATCGAGCGACTCGGGGCCATCGAGATCCGAATACGTGATCGCAATGGCGCGCATGGCATCGTCCGCGAGCTCGCGCTCGGCGCGACTCAACGATTCGCGATCGCGCAGCTGGCCGCCATCGGTCAACACGCGATCGAGCATGCGCAGGAACGCAGAGACGCTTTCGTCGCCGCGGCTTTGTTTGAACAGCGACCAGCCGAGCTTGTACAGGCCTTGATCGAAGTAACCGCTGTCGGCGCCGGGCAAGGTCACCGCGGTGTATGCCTCTTCGGAGTCGTGGTAGCGGCCGTTGCTGAACAGAATTTCGCCACGACGAAACTGCGATTCGACCACCCACTGGCTGTTCGGATACGTCGTCACCAGGCGATCGAGCACGCCGAGCGCTTTTTCCGGCTGGCCCTGCGCTTCATAAGCGCGCGCGAGCTGATACATCACGACGTCGTTGCGCTCGTAATTCGGATAGCCGGTCAACAGGCCTTCATACAACTTCACGGCTTCATCGACCTGCAAGCCGCCGAATTCGCTGGCGCCGGCGCGCGCGTCTTCGTCCGATTCGACCTGCAAATCGCCCAAGCGGCGCATCGCTTCGGCACGCAGCTTTTCGTTCTTGGATTCCAGCTCCAGGAAACGACGGTACTGCTCGATCGCCTGCTGCGCCTTGATGTCGGACGGCGGATCGGGCTTGACCTTGACCTCTTTCTTGTCGAGATCGCGGATCGTGCGCGGCGGCAGCTTGTTGGTGACCGTGCCGGGCTGGGTGCTTTGAGCCGAGAACGCCGGCGCGGCCACGGCGCTCGCAAGCACCAGGGCGATCAGCATTCTCAATTTATGGGAGCGGCCGTTCATGGCGTGCCTCCCATCTTGTCACCGCCGCTCTGGCCATTCTGGCCTTCGGGCGGCGCGCCCTCCTTGGCCTTGTCTGCTTCGGCCTTGCCGCTGGTCGCCGCTTTGTCATAGATCGACGCCAGTGCGTATCGAGCCTGCAGCGAATAGGACGCGAGCCGCTGCTTCTGGTTTTCGAGCTCTTTGATCGCGATCGCCGCGAGATAACGGTTCTGCGCCTGGCCGGTTGCTTCCAGGCGCGCGCTCAAACCATCGATACGAGGCTGCAGGGTCGCGACACGTCGCGCGAACTCTTCGGTACGCGCGGGATAATCTTCGCGCGCGCGGCTCACGAGCACCGAGCGACGACGCGCTTCTTTATAAGCAACATCCAATTCGCGCATTTCCTTGCGAGCGCGCCACAGGCGGGCTTTGTAGCTGGCGTTGAAATTCCACAGCAGCGTGCCGCGGATCAGGCGAATTTTCTCGCGCTGTTCCTGCACCATCGGATCGTTCTGATCGGCATTGGCGAGCATCTTTTCGATCTGCTCGACCTTGGACCACTGTTCCTTTTCATGCGAGGTCGCGAGCGCGAGCGCATCGTTGTCGCGCTCGGCCAGGCTCAAGCGCGATTCGAGCTCGTTCTTGTGCGCTTCCATCGCGTCCAGGTCGACCGCGTCCAGCGTGCTCTGCAGTCCGGTCTGGCGCTGATCGAACGCACGACGGCGCGTATCCACCATGTCGTTGAACGCCTGCACGCTCTGCGACCACGAGGCGAGATTGCGCTGCATGAGCCGCAGGTCGCGATAGTTCTTCAACCCTTCCTGGAACTCATGGGTCGCGAGCAGGTGATACAAATATCGAGTTTCGGGCGCGTCCGGCAGGTTCTGCAATTGCCAGTACCAACCCACCTGGTCGGCCTTGTCGTTCTCGACGATGGCGTCGAGCATGCCGCCATTGCGAATCGCCGTGATCGACTCGTCGATGCGCTGTGACTCGGAGTTGAACGCTTCCACCGCGGAAACGTACTGCTCGGCTGCCTGGCCGTTCGCAGCCAGCTGCGCGTAGGCATAAGGAATCGCGAGATAGGATTCCTGCACCGCCGAGTCGAGCATGTTGCGATCACGCAGTTCGAGCCACGGCGCCAGCGCTTTCGTATAACGTTTCTCGGCGGAATCCGCCCAGCCGACCGCGAGCAATGCTTTATTGGAGAGCGGACCTTCGAGGCGCACTCGCTGCAATACTTTCTTGGCGTCTTCGGGGCGATTCGCTTTCAGCCACGCGAAGCCGAGCGCGAGATTGGCCTTGTCTCGCAACGCCGCTGCTTCTTCGTTCGGCGCGGGAATCTGGCCGACTTCGTTGAGCAGCTCCGCCGCTTCTTCGACCTTCTCCAGCCGCACCAGCGCGACGCCGATGTTGAAGCGCGCGTACGAGGACCAGATGTCCGAGTGATCGCCGACTGGCTGCCAGCGCTCGAGCGTGCGGATCGCATCGTCGTAACGATTCAAATACATCAGCACCTGCGCTTCGAGCAGATGCCGTTCGGGTTCCAGGTCGCCCGGCAGCGCGCCGCGAATCGAATTCAACGCGGTCATCGCGTCGTCGAGGTAATTGCGCTGGTACCAGACCTTCGCGAGATAGAACCAGGCGCGATTGCGCACATCCAGCGGCACGTTGTCGTTCAACAGCGCCTTGAAGATCTTGCCGGCTTCCTCGTGCTCGCCCAGCGACAGATACAAACCGCCCTTGAGCAGCTCGGCTTCGGTGGCGTGATTGGGAATGCGATTGAAATCCTGCGAGGCGCCCAGGCGCGTCAGCGCCTGCATGTAATCGCCCTGGTAGAAATAAAAGAGCACGTCGCCCCAATGCGGGTCTTTGACGACCTGGGGCGTGCCGACCAGCGGCCGCGGCGGCTCGACCTTGACCTTACGCTGAGCCGCGGCCAGGTTCGGCAGGGCGCATACGCCCACCGCCAAGGCAGCCACGAGCAGTTTGTTGCGCCGACCGGGCACGGGTTATTCCCATTCCTTGACGACGAATTCGGGCTGCGCCTTCACCGCCTTGTCGCTGATCTTGAGCTCGATGTACTTGGCGCCGACGCCCTTCTCCACTTTGATGGTCGCGCCACGACGATAGTCGCGTGCGTTCGGGCCCTGACCGGTGAACAGCGCCACCAGCTCGTGCTCGCCCGCCTTGAGATTGCCGATGTAGACGCGATGCACGCCGCCCTTGAGCAGCGCCTGCGCTTCGCGCTCGGTGTAGAGGTAGTTGGCGACTTCCTTGTTATCGACCTTCAAGGTCACCGAGTCGAGCGCGAAGAACTCGCCCACGTCCATGGACACGAACACCGCGACCTGGGTGTTGGCGGGGAACAGCAGCTCCTCTTCCAGCACGAACAGCTCGCGATTCAAATCCAGCACTTCTTTCTTGAGCGACTGCACTTCTTCGTCGAGGCTCTTGAAGTCTTCGCCGGGCGCCGGCGGCGTGGTCACGGCGGGCGTGCCCAGCGTCGGCGCAGTCGAAGCCGCGGGCGCTGCTGCGTCCTGCGCGACGGAGTTGCCCATCGCAAATAAGGCGAGCAACGACAACATCACGGGGTAGAAGCTCTGACGCAGCATGAACGTGTCCGGAAAGGGGTTTAGTTTCGGGAATTCGAAGAACGTGGCGATGTGGATTGCGCTGCTACTCGTTCAGCAGCTCGCGCAACTTATCGGTGTAGCGCGTTTCGTAGCCAACCTTGTAGCCCTCCGAGACGTAGCGCACGACGCCGGCGCGATCGATGAGGACCGTGAGCGGCATGGTGCTCGCCTGGTACGCGCGGCTCACGTCCTTGCGCTCGTCGAACAGCACCGGATAACTCACACGTAACGTCTTCGCCATTTCGCGGGCGGCATCGAAGTTGGCAGGCTCGTCGATGTTGACGCTGAAAAGCACCAGGCCCGCGCGCCGGTACTTGCCGTAGATCTCATCGAGCAGCGGCATCTCCTGGCGACACGGACCGCACCACGTCGCCCAGAAATTGATCAGCACCACTTCGCCGGAATGTTCCGAGAGGCGCACGTTGTCGCCTTGCACGGAGCGCAGCGCGAAGTCCGGCGCCGGCTGGCCGACCAGCCCTCCCGCCGGCACGCACAGCGCAGGCGCCAGTGCGAGCAGCATGAAAAGAGCGAAGCCGGGCAACCGCGAGGGAGCCGACGAAGGGGAGCGAGCTTGTGAGGGCTGTGACATCAATTTATTCGTTCGCCGGACGCGCGCGGTCGCCGGCGCTGGCAACCCCGCTGTCCTAGGAAAGATCCCTTAGACCGGTGGCTTTGCGTCCCCACCTTTCGGTGAGTTTGCCTGTGCTGCGAGCGGCGCAAAAAACAAACAACGCACCGCGCTAACAACATTGGTTAGGGTGCTATACGCAAAGCAAATATGTCAACGAACGAAGTGTGATGTCGACGACGCAAAACTGCGACTGCCTTGTGATTCACCGCACACTTCGCAGCTCTGTCGGTCGTCGACGACACGAGCTGCGCGACGTTGTAGCCGTACACAGACGACTGACAACAGTTTGTGTCACTTCTCAAAGCGAGTGATCGGGCATCCTGCCACGCCACTCGCGCGAGCCGTCAAAAGACGCGACTTTCGCCGCTCGCTCGCCGCCTGCGGCGGCGGGGTACATCCATGTACCCGATCGAGACCGGCAGTGCGACCGGGGAGGAGCCAGTCGCATCGCGATCATCAGCCGATCAAGGTCAGATCGGCGCCTTGGTGCCTTCGGAGTCGATCGAGGCGGCGGTCGCCTTCCACATCGCGATCATTTCCGGAGTCACCTGCTGCGCGACCGGCTCGTTATCCGAAGGCAGCGTGATCTGCGCAGTTTCGCCCGCAGTGTTCTGGCCATAGAAGAACGAACCCGCGCCGGCAGCGGTACCGAGGCTGAGCAGCAGGGCGGCGGCAAGGGCAATTCGCTTCGTCATTTGAATCTCTCCAGCAATCTAAATTCGAAATTCGGTGTTGAGGGCTGACTGGCTTCAGGCCGGACGCTTGACGCCGGAGTCGCCATCGGCGAGTTGGAGCGCGGGGCGCTTGACCCCGGAATCGCCGTCGGCCAGCTCGAACGCAGGGCGTTTGACGCCGGAGTCGCCGTCGGCGAGCGACAGCGCGGGGCGTTTGACCCCGGAATCGCCGTCGGCGAGGGACAGCGCCGGGCGCTTGACCCCCGAGTCGCCATCTGTGAAGTACACCCCAGACGCCGCAGCCGGCGTGGAGGATGCTGCGATCAAAATACCCGCCACCGCCATCGAAACCGCAAATACGTTACGCATGACCTGATTTCCTCCCGGAAAAAGTGCTTAAATTTCGATCCAGCGTTAGATCGATTCACTGACATAAGCGACGTGTCAATGTGATTCCCGTCACAGCGCCTACTGGACAACTGGACGAAAAACGGAACAATCAGCGCATCGCTCAGCTGCTCATGAGGGGAGCCCCCCAGCGGCGGCCGGGCCGGTATTCAGGGACGGTCGTAGGGCGATTTTGGCGGGCAGCTCTCGGACACGCCGCCGCACCGGTGCAAAACTGTCGCACTTGGCCCGGTACACTTAGAACATGCCCCGCATCGGAGACCTGCAACTGAGCAACACAATCGCAGCGGCCATCCCACCGCCCGACCGTCAGGCAGTGACACGGCTGTTGTCTGCGTGGCAGTCAGGGGACACCCGCGCCCTGGAACGATTGACGCCGCTCATTTATGAAGAGCTGCGCAACCGTGCCCGCCGCTATATGAAACGCGAGCGGCCCGGGCACACGCTGCAGGCCACCGCCGTCGTTCATGAAGCGTTCGTGAAGCTGGTGGAGATGAATGTCTCCTGGCAGGACCGCGCGCATTTCTTTGCCGTGGCCGCCCGTCAGATGAGGCGTATTCTTGTTGATCATGCCAAGACCCGCTTTCGAGAGAAGCGTGGCGGCACCACCACCGGGTCCTTGGATAATTTCGACGACGTAATGGACCTGGGGCCGGCAACCGCGGGTGACATCGATGTTCTAGAGATCGATGAAGCATTGCAACGTCTTTCCGGTAACAACCCGCGGCTGGCCGAGATGGTCGAGCTGCATTACTTCGGCGGTCTCACTTATCAGGAGCTGTCGGAGACCTTGAAGGTGTCGGAAGCCACGGTCGACCGCGAGATCCGGCTGGCCAAGGCATGGATCCTGCGACAGATACGGCCGCAACGGAATCGTGAACCCGAAGCGTCATGACCACGGGACAACCAGGGAAGATTGTCGACGACCGCTGGGAACGCCTGCAGGACTTGTTCTCCCGCGCCGTCGAGCTGCCTGAAAACGAGCGTGAAGCCTTCGTCACCGGCGAAACCGGCGACGACAAGGACCTGCGCGATGAGCTCCTGGAACTGCTCGCCTGCGACACCGGCCGCTCGACCGGCCCGCTGACCCACGCGCTCGGCGCCGCCATCGACGCCACCACCCGCGATCGCCGCAAGGCGCTGGTCGGCCGCATCGTCGGCAACTACAAGCTGGTCTCGATTCTCGGCCACGGCGGCACCGGCACCGTTTATCTCGGCGAGCGCGCGGATCGGCAATATTCGGCGCAGGTCGCGGTCAAGATCGTCGACAACGCCACCATTCACGGCGATCTCGGCATGCGCTTCCGCGCCGAGCGCCAGATTCTCGCCAGCCTGAATCACGCCAACATCGCCCGCCTGCTGGACGCCGGCGAGACCGGCGATGGCCAGCCGTACCTGGTGATGGAGTACGTGCACGGCGAGCCGGTGGACCGCTATTGCGACCGCCAGCAGCTGGACCTGAACGCGCGGCTCGCGTTGTTTCTGGAAGTTTGTAACGCCGTTCAGTACGCGCACCAGAACCTGATCGTCCATCGCGACCTGAAGCCGGCCAACATCCTGGTCACCGCCGAGGGCGCGCCCAAACTGCTGGATTTCGGCATCGCCAAGCTGCTCGATACCGGCGAAGCGCAGGCGATGATCGCGCTGACGCGCATGAACGATCGCCTGCTCACCCCCGAGTACGCGAGCCCCGAACAGATTCTCGGCCGGCAGGTCACGACCGCCAGCGACGTGTATGCGCTCGGCGTGGTGTTGTATGAGCTGCTGACCGGCCTGCGCCCGTACACGGTGCCGACCTCGGCCAGCCAGCTGGAGCTGGAACGCTCGATTTGTATCAGCGATCCGCAGCGGCCGAGCACCGCGGTCCGGCGCTCGATGGAAGCCGAGCCGCGCGAGGGCGAGTCGAGCATTGCCGCCATCGCGCTGGCCCGCAACCTGACGCCCGATCGCCTGCACAAACGTTTGCTCGGCGACATCGATGCGATCGTGATGCGCGCTCTGCGCAAAGAGCCGCAGCATCGTTACGGCTCGGTCGAACAGCTGGCCGCCGACGTGCGCCGTTATCTGTCGCGCGAACCGGTCGTCGCCCGCCAGGGCAACTGGTTGTATTACTCGCAGCGTTTCGTGCGCCGGCATGCGTTCGGCGTCACCGCCGGCCTGCTGTTCATCGTGGTGATCATCGGCTTTGCGATCGCGATGTCCATTCAGGCGCAACGCATCGCGGCCGAACGCGACAAGGCCGAGAGCGAAAGCCAGTCGGCCCAGGCCGTGTCCGAATTCATGCTCGGCGTGTTCTCCGCCGCCGATCCTTACGATGCTCACGGCAAAGACAAGACCGCGCGTGAGCTGCTCGAAGCGTCGGGCCGGCAGGTCCGCGCCGATAAAGGCATGCGGCCCGAAGTGCGAGCGCGACTGCTCGCTTCGATCGGCCGCGCGTTCCGACGTGGCGGCGATCCGCAGCGTTCGCTGAGCTTTCTGGAAGATGCCGTGCACCTGCGCCGTCAGATGCCGAATGGCGGCGGACTCGCGGCGGCCGAAGATATGTCGGAGCTCGCAGTCACGTTACGCGGACTCGGGGATTTCGATGCCTCGGGCAAAGTCATTGCCGAGGCGATGGGGCTGTGCGAACGGATCAATCAACAGAAGACGGCGACTTACGCGACGCTGTTGTTGAATCGCGGCCGCCTCGAACATCAGCGCGGCGACATCGTCAGCGCGCGCCGCTCGTTCGAGCAAAGCCTCGCGCTCAATCGCCAGGTGCGCGGCCCGAACGATCAGGAAGTGGCCGTGGTGCTGCTCGAACTGTCCGCAGTGTTCATGTGGATGGATGACACGCCGGCGCTCGAACGCGTGACGCGACAAGCCGTCGACATCTTCCGCCTCACCGCGCCGGAACTGCATCCTGATCGCGTGCTCGCCGAAACGCGGCTGGGCGAAGTGCTGTTGATGCAAAACCGCATCGACGAGGCGAGCGTGCTGTTCGAAGACTCGCTGGAGAAACAGCGCATCCTGTTCGGCCCGAACAGCCGGCAGGTGGCCGACGTGCTCGACTCGCTGTCGCAGATTCGTCGCGCGCAAGGTCAGCTGCCGGAAGCAGAGCAATTCGCGGCCGAAGCGCTCACCGCCGTGAGCAATGCCCTGGGGCCGGAGCACGGCTACACGCCCTATTTCCGCACCACTTACGCGTCGGTGCTGATGCGTCGAGGCAAGTACGCGGAAGCCGAAAAAGAGCTGCGCCACTCACTCGAAACGCTGGCGAAAACGCGCCCGCCGGATCATCAATACGTGTGCTCGGCCGAGCACTATCTCGGCGAAGTGCTGCTGGAAACAAATCGCCTCACCGATGCCGAAGCCATGCTGACGGCCGCCATGAATCGCTGGAAACGCACCGATGCGCCCGCGTGGCGCGCGGCTCGCTCCGCCAGTGCGCTCGGTGAAGTGTTATATCGCGAAGGTCGGATGCGCGAGGCCGAGGCATATCTCACACGCAGCTACCGCGAGCTCGCCGCCGATGAAAGCGCCGATCGCGAGGTGCGCATCAAGGCACGACAACGCGTCGAGCGCTTCTATATCAACAGCGGCCAGCGCGACAAACTCAACGAGCTGATGCTCGCCACCAGCGGCGCCGCGCCCACTCCGCAGGCTCGTCCGAACTGACCCTGAACTGTCAGCTTCTGCTACAGTCTCATCAATCACGAGCCACCCTGTTGGAGCGACGGCAACGATGCTCACACGAACTCTCACCGGCAAACTCGCGGCGCGCATGACTACGTTCTGCGCCTCGCTCGTGCTCTCCTGCGCCATCGTCACCAGCGCCAGCGCCGGCGAACGCCAGGACGCGCGCTTGCTGACATCGACGCAGGTGCTGAGCGAGCTCATGGCGATGCCCGAGCAAAATATTCCTACCTGGCTGCTGGAACGCGCTTACGCGGTCGCCGTGATTCCCACCGTGATCAAAGTGGGACTCGGCATCGGCGGCCGCCGCGGCAAAGGCGTGCTGGTGGTCCGCAAGGACAACGGCAACTGGAGCAATCCGATATTCGTGAATCTCACCGGCGGCAGCTTCGGCTTCCAGGTCGGCGTGCAATCTGCCGACGTGGTGCTGGTGTTCACCTCCAAACAAAGCATCGAAGGCATCGTCGGCGGCAAAGTGACGCTGGGCGCCGACGCTTCGGTCGCGGCGGGCCCCATCGGCCGGCAAAGCTCCGCGGCGACGGACATAGGTCTGACGGCGCAGGTGTATTCGTATTCGCGCGCCAGCGGCCTGTTCGCCGGCGTCGCGCTCGACGGCTCGGCGATCACGATCGACGCAGCGTCGAACGAATCGTTCTATAAAAAGCCCGGAATTCTCGCGAGCGAGATCATCCGCTCCGACGCGCCGAGCGCGCCCGCTCCGGCCGACCAGTTCATGGCTGCCGTTCACAAGGCGGCGACCGGCGGAATGCCCGCCCACGTGAGCAAAGCGCCGGCCCCGACTGGCGAGCAGCCGGCCCAGCCCGCCTCTTCCACCGCGAACAGCAGCAGCACGCAGCCGAGTGGCGTGCAGACGTATCCGATGGAAGATCCGCAGCCCGGCCAGGAGCCGCCGCAATAAGCAATCCAACGGGGCCGCAGGAGCGAACTTGCGGCTCGCGCAGCACTCAAAACCTGCATTTCGTTCTCAAGACCCGAGACTGCAATGAAACGCACGCATTTCACCCGGCATCTGGCGAGTCGAGGTTTCACCCTGATCGAAATCATGGTCGTGGTGGTGATCCTGGGTATTCTCGCCGCCATCGTCGCGCCCAACGTGATGAGCCGCATCGGCGACGCCCAGCGCACCAAGGTGTCCAGCGACATCCGCACCATCGAAACCGCGCTCAACCTGTATCGCATGGACAACTTCCGCTATCCGACCACCGAGCAGGGCCTGAAGGCGCTGTATGAGAAGCCCAACGACTCGTCGGTGCGTAACTGGAAGGAAGGCGGTTATCTGGATTCCAGCAACGCCAAGGATCCGTGGGGCAACCCGTATCGCTACGTGTATCCGGGCACGCACGGCAAGGAATTCGATATCTTCACCTACGGTGCCGACAACCAGGAAGGCGGCGAAAAAGACGACGCCGACATCGGCAACTGGAGCACGGAGAAGGAGAAGTAAGCGCATGAGCGCTTACACCGAAAACGCCCCGACGCGGGATGAAGTGAACGCGCTGTCGGGCGCGACGGTGATCGAATTCGGCACCAACTGGTGCGGCTACTGTGCCGCCGCCCAGCCGCACATTTCCAAAGCCATGGCCGGCCATCCCGGCCTGCGGCACCTGAAGATCGAAGACGGCAAGGGCCGGCCGCTGGGCCGCTCGTTTCAAGTGAAGCTGTGGCCGACCCTGATCTTCATGAAAGACGGCGTCGAAGTGGCGCGCGTGGTGCGGCCCGGCTCCGCTGACGTGGTCAGCGAAGCCGCCGCCAAAATCGCTTCCTGAAAAAAACTAACGAGCCAAACTAACGGGCCCGATTATCGAGCCAGGGCCTTCAGCACGATGTCCCAGTGCGCCAGCGCGCCGTCGATCGCGCTGACCGGCACGCGCTCATTCAAGCCGTGCGAGAACTCATCCGAATCTTTCATGAACAATCCCGAGATGCCGTAGCTCGGCACGCCCAGCGCTCGGAAATGCATGCTGTCGGTGGCACCCGCCGACATCGAAGGAACGATGGCCAGGCCCGGATAACGAGCGTGCACCGCCTTCGTCACTGCGTTCATCACATCCGCACGCAGCGGCGATGCGTCGCTGACGACCGAGCCGGAGCCCGGCAATGTGACTTGCACCGCGGGATCCGCGACCACTTCAGTCAACGTCTTTTGCACGTCCGCGTAGCTGACGCCCGGGAAGATGCGGCAGTTGATGTTCGCAGTGGCCTTCTGCGGAAGCGCATTCGGCGCGTGGCCGCCTTCGATCTGCGTAGCGACGCACGTAGTTCGCAGCTGGCCGACGTAGTTTGAATCGGCCGAGAGTGCCGCAACCGCCGCGGCATCGTTGGGATTCGCGAGATAGCTCTTCACCGCCTCCGCCGTCGGGCCGGTCAGCTTCGGCAGGCTTTCTTTGAAGAACGCCAGCGTCAGCTCGTTGCGCATCGGCGGGAATTGATAGGCAGCGATGCGATCCAGCGCCTGCGCCAGCTGATAGATCGCATTCGTCTTGCCCGGGCGGCTGGAGTGCCCGCCGGGATTGGTCACCGTCAACCGGAAGTCGGCGTAGCTCTTCTCGCCCGCCTGCAGGCCATACACCACCGGCTGGTTTTCTTCGCTGAGCAGGCCGCCGCCGGCATCGCCGTTGAGCGCCAGCTCGGCGTTCTTCAGCTGCTGGGCGAGCTTGCGCGTGGTGATCATGGATGTTTCTTCGTCGCCGGAGAACGCGAGAATCACATCGCGCTTGGGCTTCCAGCCTTCGCGTTTCAGCCTGGCGATCTCGGCGACGATGATCGACACCTCGAACTTGTTATCGACCGCGCCGCGCCCGAAGACATAGCCGTTCTCGACGACCGGCGTGAACGGATCGCGCTGCCAGTCTTCGCGCTTGGCCTCGACGACGTCCATGTGCCCGAGCAGGACGATGGGCTTTTTCTTGCTGTCGGTGCCGCGATAACGCGCGACCAGCGTCGCCGTGTCTTCGATCGGCTCGATGGTGATGTCGCTGGCCGGAAAGCCCGCCTCCACCAGCACACCTTTCAAATATTCAGCATACGCGGGCACCTGCCCGGCGCCCGCGACGGTGCGGAAGCTGATCGACTTTTGCAGGATGCCGAGCGCCTGGTCGTGCAGGGCCGAGTCGACTTTCGGCTGGCTGGAAGCGAAAGCGCAACCGACGACGGTCGCACCGGCGAGGCCGAGCACGGCGGACGCGAAGCGTTTGCTGGGCGAAGAGGAGTTCACTAGGCGGTCTCCGAGAGAGCGTGAACGCCTATTGTGACATGGCCAGCCCCAGTTCTAGGACTCGAAGCGATAACTCAGTTTCACCAGCAACTGTTCGTCGTCGCGCAGGCTGAAGCTGTCCTTCAACAGCCGGCCCGAGGTGTCGGACACCTCGTCCTGGTCGTAGCCGCCGCGGCCGTATACGACATAAAGATAGGACAGCGGCGCAAACTCGTAGCGGTAGCGGATCTGCAGCGCCAGGGTGCGCACGTTGAAGTCATTGACCGGCTCGTCGCTGGCGATCGCATTCCCCGAGCGGTCGATGCGATAGCCCTGGCGCAACTGCGCGTTCAACGCAATCGCCTGCAGCCGCAGGCGCAGCTCCTGGCGATTGCTGATGGCCCAGTGGAAGCCGGTGTTCAGCTTGGTCTCGCGCTGGTCGAAGCTGCCGATGAGATTGTCCTGCTGCCACACCAGCCAGTCCGGCCTGCGGCCCACCGTCAGGCCCAGGAACACGCTCAGCTGGTCGCTGATGAAATAAGTCGGCTTGACTTCAACCGAGTAGCCGAGCTTGTGATTGCCCGAGAGCCCGCCGGTGAAGTAGTCCACTTCGGTGGTGTACGCCCAATTCCCCTGGCGAGGCCGCTCATATTCAACATATCCATCGAACGCCGGCGGCAGATTCACCACGCCATTGCCGCGGGTGAGCAAGTCATCCACGCCGGCGCTGTAGAAATTGATCTGCCCGTACTCATAACTGCCGTTGCGCAGCCGGCTTTCACGGCTCAAACGAAAACGGTGATTGAGCAGATCGCCGTGATTGTTGTAATTGGAGCTGATGCGTGCGCGCCAGTCCTTCGAGGCGTAACGAGACTCCTCGGGCAGATTGGTGAAACGACGATTCACCTGCCAGTGCGCGTAGTTGGTGCTGTTGCGCTCCAGGTAGCCGGCATCGTTGATGCGCAGGTCGTTGCCGAAGTGCATGCCGATCCACTGCTGACGCCAGCCGCCGTCCATTTCGTAATCGGCCCAGAGCGTCGCGCCGTTGTCGCTGATGTTCTGGCCGGCCTCGTCGATCTCGCTGTGAATCAACCGCGTGTGCACGTTCCAGCGCGCAGTCGGCCGCCAGTTGTGATCGACACCCATGACATCGGCGGTTCGATCCAGATACGGCCGCTCGACCTTGGTCATGAGAAAGCCGAGATTCTGTTTGCTGAAGTCGCGCACCACGCGCACGGCACCGAACGATCGCCCGGCGGCGTCCGCTTCATCGGCAGCGAACACGCCGTACTTGGTTGCGCCGACGCTGCCATTCAACTTCAGCGCTGCGACGATGTCGCCGGAGCCGTGGCCGTCATCGGCCGGACCGCCGACGCGCCGCGTGTACAGCAGCTGGCTGTAATCGGACGGCGTGGTGAACTCGAAGATGCCCTGGTTCTCGGTGAAGAACGGGCGCTTGTCGCTGATGAATGTTTCGGTCGCATCGAAGTTGACGACCAGGTCATCGCTTTCGACCTGGCCGAAATCGGGATTCACCGTCGCGGTGAGCTGCATCTGTCCGTTCGGCTTCCAGAACACGTCGACGCCGCCATCCGCGGTCCCACGATCGCCCACCATGTCATACAGCGAAGAAACATACGGCGTCACTGCGAGCAGCGACTGGTTGAAGTCGGGCACCTCGATCGGGACGAAATCGGATAGAAAACGCGGCCGTTCGAAGCTGGCGGCGGGCCAGGCGACGCGCTCGCCGGTCGTACCGACGATGCGATCGACATAAATGCCCACGGTGCGAACATTGCCGTTCGCCTGGCGCATCGGCGCGATGTGCCACGGAATCAGCACCTCTGCCGTCCACGCTTCGTCATCTTCGGCGACCGCGTGGCGCCAGTTGCCGTCCCAGTCTTTGTTGAATTCCGACTCGTCGGTGATGATGGCGTCGTACACGCCGTCGGTGGAGCTGACGCGAAAGTTATAGCCGGTGCGATGATCGCCGTCGAAATCGATCATCACGTTGATGCGGTCGACCTGCTCCTCGAAATCCCGTTGCACGCGCTGACGCGTGCGAGGCACGGACGCCGGTTGCGTATTACGAAACGCGACCGCGAGGCCCTCGGGCGTCGCCAGGATCCAGGCTTCGGTCTTGAGCGAGGCCGGCTCGCCGTTGAGCGGCTGAACTTTCCGAAAATCACTGATGTAACGCGCTTCCCGCCATTCCTGCGGATCGACGCGGCCGTCGATTTCGACTGCCGCCGCCGGTAGGGCGAATGCCGCGAGTAATAGTGCGTAGACCTTGTGCATGATCGATCCGTTTGCTGCCGGCGCCCGCCCAGCCTCGGGCTCGTCGTTGAGACGCGAAGATCACGCAATAGGTTTGTCAGCGAGCCGAAATAAATTTCAGGCCGGCCACGGGCCCGCGTTCGGCTGCGATTCGTTTCAGCGCTTTTTGCTTCGTTTCTTCGGGGCGGCCGGTGTGAGCAATTTCTTTAGCAGGCGCGCCGGCCGGGCCTCGCGCTCGATCTGCTCGAACGTGCACTGGCGCGGCGCCTTGTCCGGCCGCCAGCGGACCAGCTTCGTGCCATGGCGGAAACGTTTGCCGGTCACGTGGTCATAACATACTTCCACGACGAGCTTGGGCTGCAACGGCTCCCACTCAGTGGAACGTTCGGTGCTCCAGCGACTCGGCGCGCCCGGCGCATCGCCGGTGAACCCGGGCCCGCCGCGCACTTTCTCCAAAAGCCGGGTGAGCTCCTTGCGATCCGCCTTGGCAATCGATGACGTAAAGCCCACGTGATCGAGCAGTCCTGCATCGTTGTAGAGACCGAGCAGCAGCGACGCGACTTCCTTGCTGTCGACGCCATAACGAAAGCCGCCCACGACACAATCGGCCGTGCGCAAGCGCTTGACCTTGAGCATCGCGCGCTCGCCGCTGATGTATGGAAGATCGAGTTGCTTGGCGATCACGCCATCGAGCGCGCCGCCTGCATCTTCCAACCATTGCTTTGCGATTCGACGCTCTCGCGTGTATGGCGTGAGCACCAGCCCGTCCGTGCTCCGCAACGCGCTGAAGAATTTCTCCAACGCACCGCGCCGCGCTTCGAACGGCTGCTCGCGCAAGTCCTTGCCGCTCGCGTCGAACAGCAAATCAAACAACATCAATTTCGCCGGCGTTTCGGCCGACAGCTTGCGAATCCGGCTCTCCGCAGGATGCAGGCGCATCTGTAATGCGTCGAACGAAAGCGACTCGCCGACGGGAATTGCGAGCTCGCCATCGAGCACGAATTGCTTTGAGCTCAAACCGCGCACGCGCTCGACCACTTCCGGAAAAAAGCGCGACAACGGCTTGCCCGATTTCGCCTGCAGCTCGATCCGCTCGCCGTCGCGAAATACGACGCACCGAAAGCCATCCCACTTCGGCTCGAACTGCCACCCAGCTCCCGTCGGCAGCTCGCTGACCAGCCGCGCTTCCATGGGCTCCAGCTCCGTAGGAATCGTCGCCTTGCGCGCAGTCTTGGCCATGATCGAACCTCGCTCGTGCCCCGTTGTTTCCAACGCGGCACGGCGACGCAAGTTCGAGCCTCTAGCGCTGCAGGATTTCCTTGACGCGGGGGCGCTCGCTCACACGACCGAACCATTGGTTGAGCTTGCGCTTGTCGGCCAATATCTGCTCGCCCTCGGGAGTCCGCCGAAACCAGTCGAAATGCGGGATCAGGCGGATGTCGGCCAGGCTATAGGTTGCGCCCGTCAGGTACGGCGCCGCCGAGATCAAAGCTTCGAGCGCTTCAGCACAGCAGCGTGCCATGGGCACGGCCGCTGCGATGGCTTCGAGATTGCTAGGCCGGCCAAAGTAGGTAGGCGCGATCAGGCGTTCCAGGCCAATGGCGCCACTCCAGGATGGAAATAAATAACAATCGACGATGCCGAGCATCTGGTTCATGCGTGCCGCTTCATACGCATCGGTGGGCTGCAGGGCCGGGCCGGAGAAGCGTTGATCCACATAACGCATCATGGCCTGCGTTTCATACAATATGAAGCCGTCGTGTTCGAGTACCGGCACGCGGCCGAACGGATTGAGCGCCACATGCTCGGGCGACTTGAATGGCGGCGATACGTCGATCACCCGGTAGTTCACACCCTTCTCGGCCAGAGCCAGCATCGCTCCACGCACATTGGGGCTGCCTGCAATGCCTCGCACGATCACTTCAGACACGATTCGTCTCCTTCGTAGTCCGCAACGGCGGATGAGCCCGCCGCATCAGTGACGGGTCGAAGGAGGCGATTTCGACAGGACCCGAAAAGAATTTTTCGTGCAGTTCAGGTGGGTTCATTCGAGCGCAGGCTCTCGGCCTTGCGCTTTTGCAGGAAGCGGCGGACGGCGGGGTCCGCTTGCAAGCCGATCGCCCGGTCATAGGCTTCGCACGCCGCTGCCGGCTCTCCCATCCGGGCATGCAGCTCGGCTCGTGCCGCCCAATACGGTTGGTATTCGGCCAGTCGGTTACTCGCATCCGGCACGGGCAACGCCGCGAGCCCCGCGGCTGGGCCTCGTGTTTGCGCCACCGCGATCGCGCGATTGATCGCTGCTACTGGCGACCCCGTGATTGCACAAAGACCGTCGTATAGATGCTCGATCGATGCCCAATCGGTTGCACCGCTGCGGCGGCCCGCGACGTGCGCCGATTGAATCGCCGCTTCCAGTTGATAACGGCCCAGAACGCCCAACCCGCTGGCGCGAAATAACATCCGTTCGGCTTCGTCGATCGATGTTTGATCCCACAGCGCGACAGCTTGCATTGAGAGTGGAATGTATTCGCCGGCGGGATCGCGTCGCGCGCCCGTCCTTGCATGCGAATACAGCATCAAGGCGAGCAGACCGAGCGCTTCAGCCTGCTCCGGCATGAGATCAACAATCAGCCGACCGAGCCAGATCGCCTCTTTGGCCAGCTTGCGTGGATCGGCATCGACTGCATCGCTCCATCCCTCCGCATACACGGTGTAAACCGCTTCCAGCACTGCATCCAGGCGCTCTCGCATCTCCGCTTGCTCGGGAATGCGAAACGAGATGTTGTCGCGGCCAATCTTGTTCTTGGCTCTCACCAATCGCTGGCCCATGGTGGCGGGCGGAACGAGGAAAGCCGCACCAATGGTCTGCGCATCGAAGCCGAGGATGGTTTGCAGGATCAGCGGGGCCCTGATTCCCTGCTCGATCGCAGGATGGGCACAAGCAAACATCAACGCGAGGCGCTCGTCAGGGATGTGCGTTTCCTCGCTCCCGCTCGCCTGCATCTCCTCCGCCAATAGTTGCAACTGCCCAGCGGCGGCAGACCTGACGCGTTCGCGCCTGACATCATCGATCATCTTGCGGCGGGCAACCGTGAGCAGCCAGCCTTCCGGACTCGACGGCACGCCGCTGACGGGCCAATCCGCCAGAGCGGACGCAAAGGCTTCCGACAAAGCGTCTTCCGCTGCAGCGACATCGCGCATGCGTGCGGCGAGAATCGCGACGAGCTTGCCGTAGCTACGACGCGCAGCTGCTTCGACAGCATTGGCCGCTTCTCTGTCGATACTTCGCGGCATGCAGTACCCGTCAATAAACTTTGAGCGGACGAATCTCCACCACGTCCCGTTCAGCGCCGGGACATCGTGCCGCCCAGGCGAGCGCTCCCTCGCGATCGGGCGCCTCGATGATGTAATAACCCGCAAGCTGTTCCTTACTTTCGATGTAAGGCCCGTCCATCACCGTGCGTTTGCCGTCGGTCGCGCGCAGGACGGTTGCGGTCGAGGAATCCTGCAAAGCGCTGCCTGCGACGTACGCGCCCGCCTTCTTCAACGCCTCCGTATAGGCCACGTACGCAGCGAATGTTTCTGCGGCCTGCTCTTGCGTAGCACGCTTTCGTTCGGCTTCGTTCCAGTAGACCAACAGCATGTATTGCATGACATTCGCTCCTTAAGGATCTCCGCTAGCCAGTGATGGCCAGCGCAATCACACCGCTGACGATCAGCACCGCGCCGGTCAGTCGCACCGGCGTGACTCGCTCCTTGAGCAAACGAGCGCCGAAGTAGGTGCCGACCAGTGTGGCGAGCTCGCGCATGGGAGCAACGTGCCCGACCGGCGCATGTTTCATCGCGAACAGCACCAGGATGTAGCCGAGCGGGCCGAGCACGGCGACGATCAGGATCGGCGTTCGATACATCCTGGCTTCGGCGAGCAACGCAGGACGATCGCGCAACGCCATCGGCGACAGCACGAACATGCGCAGCAGGTTGCCGGAGAAGTCGATGATGAAGGGCGAGATCAGCAGCGCCTTCACCGCCCAGCCGTCGTTGATCGTGTACGAGGCGATGAACACGCCGGTGAGCATGCCGAGCGCAATGCCGGCGCGTGGGGCTTTGTGAGGTTCGCTGGTCAAACCCGAGACCATCAAGATGCCGCTGACGACCAGCAACACTCCGAGCACGGAATAGGCGTTGACCGGCTCATGCAGGATAAACGTAGCCGCGAAGAACGCGAGCAACGGACCGGTGCCGCGCGCGAGCGGATACACCAGCGACAGATCCGACACCCGATAGCCCGCCTGCAACAGCAGCGAATATGCCATGTGCAGCACGCCGGTCATCAACAGCGCCAGCCAATGGATGGCTTCGAAGTGCGGCCGCTGATATACCAGGATCCACGCCACCGCCGGCGCATACAGCACCACCGAGCCCAGCGAATACAACCATACAAAATTGCGCGAACCCGAGGCTCGCTTGGCGGCCAGGTTCCACGTGGCGTGAGTCACAGCGGCGAGCAGCACGGCCGCAATCGCGAGTGGATGCATGGGAATCAGTGCGGACTGACGACGAAGCGCCGCGTAGCGATCTCCTTCGGCTCATCGCCCGCCTGCTGCATCAGTTGGTCGAGCTGCTGCAAGTCTTGAGTCGTCATCGGCAGCGGGGCTTCATCGGGCTGATACGTCGTGCCGGCCGGATACTGCTCGCCCGCGCTGGACAACTCGATGTGCGTGCCCATGACCGCCGCGACCGGATGCGTGTTCGCGAACTGCACCATCTTGTGCACACTGGCGCGGAACGCCTGCCAGTTTCTGGCATACAAACGTCCGGGATAAACAGTATCGCCGGTCAGCAGCCAGCGCGTGCGCAGGTCGTAGACCATCAGCGCTTCGTCTTGATGTCCGGGCGCGGGCTGCACAATCAGCTTGCGTCCGCCGAGATCAATGACCGCCTCACCCTGCGGCCAGTCGGTGAATTTGAAGTACTCGCGCACGCCGGCGCTCGTGGGCTCGACCAAAGTCACCCCGGGCTTATCCCGAAACTGCGCATCCGCCGCTTTGTGATCGCGGTGACTATGAGAGTGCGTCACCAGCATCTCCAGGTCGGGCGTGCCTCGCCGCTGCATGATCCCTCGAATGGTGTCGTACAGCGGGAACTGCGCAGGATCTTCGGTTGCCCCCGTGTCTTGGATGAAGACCGTGCGCTTGCCGAAGAGCACATAGATGAAAGGTGCTTCGAAGTTCACACACTTGTTCTGACGTAGCAGATAGGTGTCCGCGTCGAACTCGAACACGTCGAGCGGCGGGTCGTGATTGTCCGAGCAGTCCGGCGAGCCGTGGATCCAGTGCTTGTTCATGAGCGCATCGGCATGCGCCAGCGACGCCATCGCAAACAGCGCAATGCCGGCACCACAGACGGAGGCCTTGAGGCCATGGATAATCCGTTTCATGCGCTTACTCTAACGCATGCCAACGCAAGAAGCGGAGCGCTCGCGACCACGCCGGCGGACACACTGCGCCCACATCCGAGGAGGGCGCATCATGAGTTTCCAGATCACCGGCCTGCCGCTGAGCCAGTTCGCACCGTTGTTCTCGCTGTCGGATCAGGAGCTCGCGGCGCGCAATGCTGTTCGAGTCGTCTCGGACGGGCACTCCGGCTATCCATGCCGGGTGAGCCTGCAGGACGCGGAGCAAGGGGAGTCACTGATCTTGTTGAATTACGAGCATCTGTCCGTCGCGTCTCCCTATCGATCGCGCCACGCAATTTATGTACGCGAGTCCGCGACCGAAGCTGCGCTGGACGTCAACGAGGTGCCGGCATTGTTTCGGAGCAGACTGCTGTCGCTGCGGGCATTCGATCGCCAGGGAATGATGAAGGACGCCGAGGTCGTGCCCGGCACTGCCATCGAAAGAGCCATCGAGCAGATGTTTGCCAATGAGGCCACCGAGTACGTGCACGTTCATTACGCGAAGCCGGGATGCTTCGCGGCGCGCGTAGACCGAGCGTAACGCACAGGCGGCAGACGCATCACCGCGCCTGCCGCCTTTCACATCAACTGCCAGCCACATCAACTGCCAGTGTTGGCGACGTACGCCGGCGTCACGAGTTCGACGCTGCCGGACTGCCGCTCGAACAAACGTCGATAGTGTCCCTGCGGCCGACGCAACAGCGCATCGTGATTGCCTTCCTCGACGATGTGTCCGTGCTCGAACACCAGGATGCGATCCATCGCACGAACCGTCGACAGACGATGCGCGATCACGATCGAGGTGCGCCCCGCCATCAGCCGATCCATCGCCTGCTGAATCAGCGCTTCGGATTCCGAGTCGAGGCTCGAGGTCGCCTCGTCCAGGATCAGGATCGGCGCATCGGCAAGGAACGCTCGCGCCAGGGCAACGCGCTGACGCTCGCCGCCCGAGAGCTTCACGCCACGTTCGCCGACCAGCGTGTTATAGCCACGCGGCAAACGCGCGATGAACTCGTGAGCATTCGCCAGGCGCGCCGCCCGTTCGATCTCCGCTTGCGTCGCATTCGGCCGGGCATAGGAAATGTTTTCCGCCAGGCTGCGATGAAACAGGATCGGCTCCTGTTGCACGATCGCGATCTGTGAACGCAGCGACTCCTGCGTCGCGCCGGCCACGTTCTGACCGTCGATCAGCACGCGACCTTCGGTGACGTCGTACAGACGCTGAATCAACTTCACGAACGTGGTCTTGCCCGAGCCTGAGTGCCCGACCAGGCCGATGCGCTCGCCGGGCGCGATGCGCACGGTCAGGTCCCGATACAACGGCTTGTCCTGGCCGGCATAACAGAACGTCACATGATCGAAGCGCACCTCGCCGGCTTCGATGCGCAGCGGCCGCGCACCCGGCGAATCCGCCACGCCCAGCGGCTCGTCATACATCTGCACCAGCTCTTCCATCTCGTTGACGGAGCGCTGCAGGTGATGGATGTGCTGCCCGATGTCACGCAAATAACCGTGCACGACGAAATACGTCGTGAGCACATATGTGATCTCACCCGGCGTCGCCCGACCGTGCCACCACAACCACAGCGCTGTGCCAGTGACTACCGAACGCACGAACCACAACAGCGCGAGCTGCCCCGAGCCGCTGTAGGTATGACGCATCCAAGTGCGATACGTACGCCGCGACCATTTGTCGACGACGCGGCCCAGGCGCTCATCCTCGCGAGCCTCGGCACCGAACGATTTCACAACTGCGTTGCCGCTGAGCGCATCGGCAAGCACGCCGCCGATGCGGGTATCCATCGCATTCGACAGACGCGAAGCCGGCGCGATCACTCGCGTTGCCAGCGTGAGCGTGAGCGTGACGTAGGCGATCGCACCCACCGCCATCACCACACCCATCACGGGCCAGCGATGACCGAGCAGCGCGACTGTGCCGACCAGCACCACCAGCGACGGCAGTAACATCAACAACAGCACGTCGTTGATCATGTCGATCGCCCACATGCCGCGGGTGATCTTTCTAACGATCGAACCGGCGAAACTGTTGTTGTGCCAGTCGGTGGAGAAACGCTGCACGCGATGGAACGCGCCCTGCGCCACCTTGCGCATGATGCGCAGAGTAAACGGCACGACGGACCACCACGCGAGATGGCGCAGCACCACCATCGTCAGACCCAGCGAGGCCATGACGATGAACGCATGCAATGCCACGTCGGCCGCTGCCCGCCCCTGCGCGAGCGCGTCGACCAGGCGGCCGGCGTACACCGGCACGACCACTTCCGTGAAGGTCGCCAGCATCATGCTGAGCGCCACCGCTACCGCGAGCCACTTGTGTTCGGCCCAGTATTTGAAAGTGAACGAAAGAACTTTACGAAGGACTCGAGAGCCCTGAGCGCGAGCTTTGACCATGAAACATAAGCGCGTTTACCGCGCAATCCTTGCGAAGAACGATGAACTGGGGATCGTCAGACGGGCGGTGGTACCGCCAGAGCAGGCGTTAGAACCCGCGGATCCCGACCGTTGGGAGGTGCGTGTGCGACGAAATCATCGATGCCCTCCTCTTCTTCGCTGGTCTATGACGGGGACGCACATTGAAACATTCTTGGCAGGACCTGCGCAAGCCCATCGCGCCGACCGCCAGGAATTACAAACCTATGCCACTGCGGTCGGACACGGGCAACGGCAACGTCGCCGTCGCCGTCGCTCACCTTTCGCACGCGGCTGCGGTCACACGCCCAGCGGCGAGACTCCGATCAGCCAGCGATGCAGCCACAGCACGAAGGCGACGTAGATCGCGAGGCCGGCGATCACGGCGATCACATCGTTCATCTTGGAAGGCGGCGCGGTGTGGATGGGGCGCACGACGCGACGCTTGAACGAAATGCGATCGGCGACCGCCCACGCGAGGAAGCCGCCGAACAGCAGCACGTCGGCGAGCATGCCATTGGAAAGCAAATGCGCGAGCGCCCAGAACTTCACGGCCGCCAGCATGGGATGTTTCAGGGCTGTCTTGATCCGCCCCGGCATGTATGCAGCCAGGATCAATGGAAACACCGGCAACATGATCAACGCGCTCACGTGCCGCATCCACACCGGCGGTGCGTACAGCAGGGTCGGATGCTGCCGCGCCTGGCCGTAGCCCCAGATGATCAGCACGAAGCCGACGATCGAGACCAACGTGTACATCAGTTTCCACGGCCGCTCGCCCATGCGAGCGATTGCGTTGGCACGCAACGTCGAAGAAACGATCTCGACCGAGTGCATGCCCAGAAACAGCACTAAACCAAGGATCAGGTACAGCATGGCTCCTTGCTCCTACTTACCCGCGGCTTGAGCCGCTTTGCGAATCGAGCTCAACGTCACGTTCGGCGTGATCCCTTCCGGATCGATGCGAATTTCAATCAGCGCCGGCTTGCCAGCCGCCAGCGCACGTTCCAGGGCTGGCGCGAACTGCTCGGTCGTCTCCACCAACTCGCCATGCGCACCGAACGCACGCGCATAGGCGGCGAAATCCGGATTCACCAGCGACGTGCCGTGCACGCGCGACGGAAACTCTCGTTCCTGGTGCATGCGAATCGTGCCATACATATTGTTGTTGACGACGATGATGATGAGGTTGATGCCGTACTGAACCGCCGTCGCCAGCTCCTGCCCCGTCATCAAGAAACAACCGTCGCCCGCGAATGCAACCACGGCACGCTGCGGATACAGCGCCTTCGCCGCGATCGCCGCCGGCACTCCGTAACCCATCGCACCCGAAGCCGGCGCAAGCTGCGTACGGAAGCCGCGATAGCGATGGAAACGATGCGCCCACGTCGCGTAGTTGCCAGCGCCGTTGGTCACGATCACATCGGGCGGCAGCACCCGGTCGAGATGTTGAATCACGTCCCACATCTGCATCGGACCCGGAATCTCTTTGCGTGCCTGCCACTCTCGATATTCACTGTTCGCGGCAGCAACGCACGTTCCTGACTGCTCCCGCGTGACACGCGGCAACTGCGCCAACGCGTCCACCATCGCGGGCATGGTTGCATTGATCATCAGGTCGGCGAGATAAAACCGGCCCAGCTCTTCCGCATCCGGATAGATGTGCACCAGTTTCTGCGTCGGTACTGGACCTGCGATCAGCTCGTAACCGCTGGTGGTGATTTCACCCAACCGTCCGCCGAGCACGATCAACAGATCCGATTCCTTGACTCGCTTCGCCAGCTTCGGGTTGATGCCAATGCCCACGTCGCCGGCGTAACAGGGGTGTGCATTGTCGAACAGGTCCTGCGAACGGAACTCGCAGCCGACCGGAATCTGTTGCGTTTCGACGAAGCGGCGCAGGTTGTTACAAGCGGCTTCGTCCCAACCGCTGTTGCCAACGATGAGAAACGGCCGCTGCGCGTCGCGGAGCATGTTTGCAAGTTGCGCGAGTGATGCCTGAGACGGTGAAGATTCAACCCGCTGCCACTGACGCGCATCGGCCACTTGCGCCGTGCCGCTCAAAACATCCTCCGGCAGCGCCAGCACGACCGGCCCCATGCGACCGCTGGTTGCGACCTGGTACGCGCGCGCGATGAATTCGGGAATGCGATCGGTGCGATCGATCTGCGCCACCCACTTGGACATCGGCCCGAACATGCGCCGATAGTCGATCTCCTGAAACGCCTCGCGCTCCAGGAAGTCGGTGCCGACCTGGCCGATCAGCAGGATCATCGGCGTGGAATCCTGAAACGCTGTATGCACGCCGATCGATGCATTGGTCGCACCCGGGCCGCGAGTGACCAGGCAGATGCCCGGCTTGCCCGTCATCTTCCCGTAAGCCTCCGCCATGTTCGCCGCGCCGCTCTCGTGACGACAGGTGATCAAGCGGATGCGATCGCGCACCGTATACAACGCGTCCAGCACCGGCAGATAACTTTCACCGGGCACGCAAAACGCGAGCTCAGCGCCATGCGTGAGCAGTTGATCGACGATGAGTTGTCCGCCAGTGCGGACCGGTGCGGTTGCGGTCATGACCTACCTCGAGCTCACCTGTGAGGCGAGCCTTTTTCAAAGGCTGCCATCTTACCCGATCGCCTCAGGCGATCTCCGCCAACAGCCAATCCCGAAACACTTTGACTTTGCGCTGCCGGATCGCGTCCGGCGGGTACACGACGTAGAAGCTGGCCGCGGCCTGCAAGGTGTGATTGAAGGGCCGGACCAGCCGCCCGGCAGCGAGGTCGGCGGCGACCAGCATGGTGCGACCGAGCGCCACACCTTCCCCTTGTACGGCCGCCTCGACCGCGAACGTGTAAGAGTCGAAAGTCAGTCCTTTGTTCGGGTTCACGCCTTTGACCTTCGCACTCGCGAGCCACGCCGCCCAATCGATCGGATACGTGTCGCGGATCAGCGTGTGATGTTTCAGATCTTCGGGCTTGCGCAATGGATGCGCACCTTTGAGCAGCTTGGGGCTGCACACGGGAAACACTTCCTCGTGCATGAGCAGTTCTGTCGTGAGGCCGGGATAATTGCCGCTGCCGTAGCGAATCGCAATGTCGATGCCGTCGCCGAAAAAATTGGTCAGCTTGCCGGTGGTCGAGACGCGCACATCGATGTCGCCGTGGTCGCGATGAAAACGATACAGCCGCGGCACCAGCCATCTTCCCGCGAATCCATCGGAGGTACTGACGTTCAGCGTTGAGTCGGATCGTCGCGACGTTGCAGCCGCAGTGGCCGCTGCCAATTGATCCAGCGCCTCGCGAACTGCACGCGCATACGGCTCGCCGACCGCGGTCAGGCGCACCGAGCGTGTTTCCCGCTCGAACAATTGAATATTGAGTTGATCCTCCAGGTTCTTGATCGCACGGCTGATGGCGCCGGGCGTGACGCTGAGCTCGTCCGCCGCCTTGGAGAAATTCAACAGCCGCGCCGCGGCTTCGAAACACGGCAAGGAATTGAGCGGCGGCAGTTTGCGGGCCATGGGCGCGCCTTTCGTCATCGTTGAGCAATGGTCACAGATTGTTGCCAAATCTTGAGCGCTCTGTCGAGGCCGGAGTGCCAGTATCTGCTCCACGCAACTGTGACTATTCCTCAAGGAGCACGCCATGGCCACGATTCGCCCCTTCCTCTGGTTCGACAGCAACGCCCAGGAAGCCCGCGACTTTTATCTCTCCGTGTTCAAGAACGCCCGAGCGCTGGAGACGGTGCAGCTCACCGACTGGGTATCGGGAACGAACAAAACCGTTCCCATCGCAACGTTCGACTTCGAGTTCGAAGGCCTGCGCTTCACCGCACTCAACGCCGGGCCGCGCAAGCAGTCCTTCAACGAGCGGCTCTCGCTCTATATCGAAACGAAAGATCAGCGCGAGACCGACTACTACTGGAAAGCACTCACCGCCGGCGGCGGCATCGAAAGGCCCTGCGGCTGGCTGCAGGACAAGTTCGGCGTCTATTGGCAGGTCATTCCGGAAATCACGCTGCGACTCATGGCGGATCCGGATCGCGAGAAGGCAGACCGGGTGCGGCAGGCGATGTATGGCATGTCCAAGATCATCGTCGCCGACCTGGAAGCGGCTTACGCAGGCAAGGCTTGATCGATTTTTGAAACATTCAGGAGACTCCCATGTCAGCGCTTACAGGTCAGAAGATTGTGGTGGTCGGCGGCAGTTCGGGCATCGGACTCGGCGTCGCCGCCGCGGCCCTGGAAAGAAATGCCGAAGTCGTGATTGTCGGTCGCTCGCGCGAGAAGCTACAGGCCGCCACGCGCGCACTCGGTACCAATCGAAACGTTATGAGTTTTGCCGTCGACATGACGAACGAAACGGCCGTGGCTCATCTGTTCGACCAGGTCGGTGCATTCGATCATCTGGTCTCCACCGCCGGCGCACCGCCGCCGAACGATCCCATCGATCGAGCCGATCTCGCCGTCGTGCGCAGCTTTGTCGATAACAAATTGATCGGCGCCATCGCGCTCGCGAAACACGCCGTGCGCACGCTTAGAACAGGCGGCTCCCTGACGTTTACGTCCGGCATCAACAAAGATCGCCCGCCTGTTCCCGGCGGCTCCGTCGTAACTGCCATCGCCGGTTCGTTCGGTTATTTCGCCCATGCGCTCGCGCTGGAACTGGCGCCCACGCGAGTAAACATCGTCTCGCCCGGCTGGGTCGACACTCCGATGTGGGACGAACTGGTTGGCGAAGCCAAAGCCGGCTTCTTCTCCGCTCTGGCGCCGCGGCTGCCCGCAAGGAAGATTGCGACGCCTGCCGATATCGCTGCAGCCTATGTTTATCTCATGGAGAGCGAATTCACGACCGGCGAGACCATCCACATCGATGGCGGCCAGCGCCTGATTTAGTTAGCATCGCGGCCCGATGAGGTCGCGGCAGGAGCCCGAATGTTTCGTTTCTTCGAGGAATACTTCAAACACTTCGCGCTGAACCTGGGGCAGGCGCTGCAAGGCGTGCGCTATCTATTCTCACATCCCGATATCGATGACCAGGCACGCAGAGGGTCGATCAAACATGCGACCCTCTCGGCCGGACTGCGTTCCAAAAGAATATGCAATGACCTGTTCTTCGCCGTCCTTCCTCCACACACCCACCATTCCCGCGAAGAACTGGCGTCGATGCGGCGGACGCCGACGTCGTTATGGTTTCAATACGGGTACTGCGCCTGGCGCTTCAACGAATCGGGGGAACGCAAGGCGGATCTCACGGGCGTCGACCGGCGGTGGGATCCGCGATGCCGAAATCCGGACGCCTCAACGAACTCCGCCACGTAACGCGAGCTCCAGCGCCTGCGCGAGGCCGCCCTCTTCGACGTGGCCGGTTGTATATGAGGCGGCGGCGATGACGGCGGGGTCGGCGTTGGCCATCGCGACGGGATGGCCGACGACGCGGAGTGCGGACAGGTCGTTGCCGGAATCGCCTACATACATTACATCGTGCATGTCGATGCCATAGGCAGCAGCGACTTCGCGCATCGCGTTGCCTTTGCTCACACCCAATTTGGTGATGCCGACGAAACGAACGCCGGGCATCAGTGGCGATGTTGAATGCGCCACTTCGAGATCCGAAGGTGCATGCACCCGCTCTGCGTCCTCGGGCGACAGCAGCCACTGCGCGCGAACGACCGGCGGAGTCAATGTTTCAAAACGCTTTGCTTCGAAAGGCAGGCCGAGCAACTCGGCGTGCTCGCTGGCCCAGGGCGAGTTGCTTTCCACGACGTACGCCCCGTCGCTGTATAGCTCCAGCACCTTTTGTGACTCACGAGCCTGCGCGATCAGATCGCGGACATTCTCTTGAGGCAGCGGCGTCGAGCGAGATTCTCCGGTGGGCAAATGGACGACGCTGGCGCCGTTTTGAAACATATGCCAGCCGTCCGCATCGAGCCGACGCGCATACTCCCGAGCAGTGCCGAAGGCCGGCCGCCCCGAACACAATGCGAGCCGGATCCCGGCCGCACGCGCCCGCTCCGCCGCTTTCCAAACGAAGTCCGGGACGATTCCGGAGCTGCCCACCAGCGTGCCATCGACATCGATACCGATCAGACCGATCAATGCGCTCTTCCCACAGAAGATTCAGGATCGCGCGATCTTATCTCAAGCAGCCGTCCCTGGAAGAGTCACCCGCGCTCACCCATCAACGCCAGCCCCTGCGCGACCGACGAAAATTCATCACCGCCCACCAGCTTCTCCGCACCAAACTTGCGCGCGAACAACTGCCGAACAGCGGGCACGAGCGCTGTGCCGCCGGTCATGAACACACGCGTGATCGCCGAAGGAGCCACGCCGGCGCGAACGACAGCTTCATCCGCCGTCGCCTCGATGCGAGACAAATCATCCGCGATCCACTTCTCGAACTCAGCGCGCGCAACGGTGCGATCGATCTCCACCGGCCCGGCTTTGAACTTCAATTGCGCGGACTGCTCAGCCGTAAGCGCCTGCTTCACGCGCGACACAGCTTGAAACAAGCTGAAACCTTCCTCGTTGCGAATCACGTGCACCAACCCTTCGAACGCATGCTGATCGACAGCAAAGCGCAGGACGTCGGTAATGTGACGCAACGTCTGACGATTGTTCATCATCGACAACTGATGCCAGCTGGAGAAGTTCGCGTAGATCCACAGCGGAATCGGCAGCAGCTTGGTCTCCGGTTGAAACTGCGAGCCGAGACCAAGCGCGGGACACACCGCGTTGTAAACAATCTGATAATCGAAGCGGTCGCCCGCGATGCCGATACCGGTCTGCGCCAGCGGCGTGATTTTCGGCTGCTCGCCTTCCGCATCGACTTCAACGATCGAGAAGTCGCTGGTGCCGCCGCCCAGATCGGCAACCAGCACGAGATGACGTCCACGCGCTCTGCTTGCAAATGCATACGCCGCGGCTTCCGGCTCCAATCGAACTTGATCCGCCGGCCGCCCCGCGCTCGCGAACGCAGCCTTCAATCTCGTTTGTGCCAACTCATCGTCAGGCGCGGCGCCGGCGAACTCGATCGGCCGGCCGACGACGAGCGGACAATGAGCGAGCAGATCGCGTGCGGACGTCGCGTCGTATAAATGCCCCAGCAATGTTCCGATCAACGCTTCGAGCGTGTACGCATGCGTGAACACTTTCGTGTCCACGAACGCCTTGCTGCCGAGGAACGATTTCATCGATTGCACCAGGCGCGCCGGGCCGGTGCGTGCGATGTAGTCGGCGATTGCATCCGCACCCGCGCTGCTGATCGGCCGCTCGCGGGGATTGGGCTCGGCGGGCCGGAAGCACAGGATCGACGGCAGCGCAGTGCCTGCGCCGGCGCGCGATGTGACTTTGAGAACGCCGGAGCTGCGGTCCGCTCCCACGATGGCAATCACAGTATTACTGGTGCCGAAGTCGACACCGACGGACAGGGGACGCATGGAGCTCGAAACCTGGGGGGAGCGCAAAGGGCGCGCATCATATCAGTTGAGGCCGCCGCCATCGAAACGGCACACTAGGGCCATGGATGACTGGGTTTTGAGAGCTCTGCAACGCTGGCCGAACGTCCCTGCCCTGTTCGGCTGGCTCGGCCTGGATCGGCGCGGACGCTGGCTCGTTCAGGGCGGCACCATCAGCCATCCGCGCATCATCGAGACGATCAATCGCAACTATGCCGCCGACGAGCACGGCCGCTGGTATTTCCAGAACGGTCCACAGCGCGGCTACATGCAATTGGAATCGACGCCGTGGATCCTGCTCGTCGCCGAAGATCAGGCGCACCTCGTAACCCACACAGGTCAGCCGGTCGAGCAAGTGACGAGCGCGCATCTCGATGAACGAGGCTCGCTGGTGCTGTTGACGGAACATGGCCCGGGCGAGCTCATCGGTGCCGATCTGTCGTGGGCGCTGGAGCGAATGTCGCCCATCGACGATGACACTCTCGCGACGGCCTTGGCTTTGCCCTCGGGCTCGACGACGGATATCACATTGTCGATCGGCTCATCGGCAGTGCCGCTGCAGCGGCTGGACTTCGCGGAAGCGCCGTCCGTTTTTGGATTTGAGCGGCAGCCCACGCCGCGCGAAGGCGAGAAGACTGCGACGAGAGCAATGGATTAGCTCAGCTGTTTCATCATGAGCACCGCGCTCGACGGACAGAGCCCACTGAATTGCGTCGTGCCTCGAATCGAATCCGGAGCCTCGGCACGATCTGTTTTCTCGTAGCCGCGCGCCGCGAAGAAACGTTCGGCCGTCGTGGTCAGCAAATAAACATCCTTCGCACCCAACGTTGCAGCGAGACGCTCCGCCGCTTGAGTCAACGCCGCCCCAGCGCCGCTGCCACGCGCCGGCTCGGCGACAACTAACGACCGCAGCAACGCAACGTCACCATACAACTCCAGCCCCACCATTCCATTCACCGCCGAGCCGTTGCGCCAGAGCAGAAAACGATCGAGCGCCTGCTCGTCCAGATCGCTCGCGGGCAGCCGCTCCGCTTCCAACAACGCACGAATCGCGGGCAGATCGCTGTGCCGGGCAGGATGTATGTTCATGCCTGCAATCTACACCGCCACGAACGCGTCGGAAAATACTGTGCCCGCTTTCGGAACTCGGCTTGACGCGCTTCGTTGCTGGCTGCACAGACTTTGCGGAGTCCCGATGAACACTGCGCTCAGGTTTGCCCTTTACAACCTCGCAATCGTCGCCAGTGCTGTCGCCGCTCCTGCGCTCGCGCAGGAATCTCAATGGAGCCTGGGCGTCACCGGCGGCACGCTCGGCATCGGTCCGCAAGTTGCGTTTCGTCCCAATCCGCATTTCGGCATGCGCGCCAACGCAGGGTTTCTCACGGTTTCGCGAGACGAGACTGTGGACGACATCAAGTACAAAGGCGACCTCAACCTGAATTCCTACGGCGCAATGCTCGACTGGTTCCCGACCGGCCATGGCTTGCGCATTTCGCTCGGCGGGCGCGTGAACAACACCGACATCGACCTGGTGGGCCGGCCGACGACCAATGTCACGGTCGGTAACACCACCTATACACCGCAACAGGTCGGCACACTCGCCGGCACTGTCACGACCGATGATTTCGCACCGATGCTCACAATCGGCTATGGCGGCACGCTCGCCGAAGGATTCACGGTCGGCGCGGAAATCGGTGTGCTGTGGCAAGGCAAGCCGCAGGTGAACAACTTGCGAGCGACCGGCCTGCTTGCGAGCACGCCACAACTGCAGGCGGACATCGATCGCGAGGAGCGCGACATCGAAGACGAGCTCAGCGATTACGATATGTGGCCCATCCTGCAAATGGAATTCCAGTATCGCTTCTGAGCGTGGGAATTCGCCGATGCCGGGCGGCACCGGCAATCGCTAAGCTGCGCCGGATCTCGGCAGGCCAGGCGATATGCGCATTCCTTGGATTCAACGGCTGCTCGCGGCGTTTGTAACTTCCGCCGTCTGCGCTGCGCTCTCCGCAGCGGCACCGCCGGTGAGCTTCGATACTGCCGGCGGCGATGCCTGGACCTTTGAAAAGTATGTCACTGGGCACGTGAGCCCGGCCGACTGCGACGAAGTGATCGTCGACAGTCCCGCCGGCGCCGCGGTCGCGCTCATTACACAAGATCACTTTTCAGCCGAGGTGCCGTTGCGCAGCGGCTTGAATGAGATTCAAGCGCTCTGCAAATCCAAAGATAACGAGGTCGCACGTTCCAATCCGCAGCGCTGGTTGAATCGTATCGACGATAAGCCGCGTGCCTGGACTCGCGTGCGAGTGGCCGGCGACACCATTTGGATGGATGCGGGACGAACGCAGCCCGCCGAAGGAATCGCCGCACCAATCGCTTCATATGAATGGCGCGCGCGTCGCGGCAACTCCGCACCGTTGACGCTCACGTCCGACGCTCCTTCGCTAGATACGGCAGCAGCCAGCACCGAATCGATCCAGATCCGCTCGCCGACCAAGGATGGCGACTATTACGTGACTTTGCGCGCCACCGACACGCTCGGTCGCAGCGATGAAAGCACAGCGGTCTTTCGAGTCGTCGACGGTAAACCCCAAGAAGTGGATCTCGAACATTATCGGCCCGCATGGACTCGCGATGCCGTGATCTATGGCGTTTCGCCGTTCGCGTTTCGGAAACATAGCTACGAAGAGATCCGCGCCCGTTTGCGAGACATCGCTCAGCTCGGTGCGACTGTCATCTGGCTATCGCCCATTACGGCCGCGCCCAGCGACGACTTCGGATACGCCGTAACAGATCACTTCCGCTCGCGTCTCGAATTCGGCCCCGAAAAACAACTGCGCGCGCTGATCGATGCCGCGCATGCATTCGGCCTGCGAGTCATCATGGACTTTGTGCCGAATCACTTTTCCACCGAGCATCGTTATTACATTGACGCCGCCCGACAGCGGACAGTGTCGCCGTACTTCACCTGGTTCGAGCGCAATGCCGAGGGCGAACTCACGCATTATTTCGACTGGGAAAATCTAAAGAACCTGGAGTACGACAACCCGGAAGTGCAACGCTACATGATCGAGGCGTTCGCGCATTGGGTTCATGAGTTCGGTGTCGATGGCTTTCGAGTCGATGTGAGCTGGGGCGTGCGCGAGCGGGCGCCTGAGTTCTGGCCGCGCTGGCGCGAAGAGCTCGATCGTATCGATCCCGACCTGCTGCTGGTGGCCGAGGCTTCAGCCCGCGACAGCTATTACTTTACGCACGGTTTCGATGCGGCCTACGACTGGACCGAACAGCTCGGTCAATGGGCGTGGCATGACGTATTCGTCGGTAAAGCGGCGCTGCCGAAGCTGGATCAGCTGCGGGCGGCGTTGAAGAGCAGCAGCGTCGATCTGCCAGAGCCGGGCGCGGTACTACGGTTTCTAAACAACAACGATACCGGCGAGCGATTCATCACCCGCTACGGCTTGCAACAAACGCGTGTTGCCGCTGCCATGCTGCTCACATTGCCGGGATTGCCGCTGATTTATAACGGTGACGAGGTCGGCGCGGAGTTTCTGCCCTATGAAGAGCAACCCATCGCCTGGCGCGATCGATACGAGCTCACCGCGTATTACCGCCAGTTGATACAGCTGCGCCGGAGCCTGCCTGCACTGAGCTCGCCGGAGCTGGAGCTGCTCAGCACGAATCGCAATGACGCCGTACTTGCATATATTCGTCGCGCCATGCAGGACAAACATCTGCCGACAGCCGGCTGCCACGATGACCGCGATGCCTTGGTGCTGTTGAACTTCTCACGCGAAGCCGTCGAGCTGACATTGCCGACCAATGCGACCGACAGCCTGCAGGATGCGTTGACCGGCCAGCCCGCACTCATGAAGGAACATCAACTCACATTGAAGCCATTCGCAGTTCATGTCTTGACCGAAGGACACTCGCCCTGCGCCAACGTCGTGAGCGCACGTTGATGGGCGGCTTCTGACTTACGTCACATTTCGGCGCTGGATTTGCGCGCATTTGTTGCGGGGCGGACGCGGTTCGAGCATGGTGCCCGCTGTCTGTAATTAACGGACTTCACGCTAGGGAAACGCCGCCATGTCAGCGCTCATTTCGACCGCCGCCGCGCGTCTCGCGGCTGCCGCTCTATTCGCATTTGCTCCGTTGGTTCTCGCCCAGGAAACACCGCCCGCCGCGCCGGATCCGCACGAGGCCGCGTGGAAAGCCGCTGGCGAGGCCATGCAGCCGGGCCCGACGGTCATCACATTGCGCGATCAGGCCAAGATCCATCTTCCGGAAGGATATGGATTCGTTCCGCCGAAGGAAGGCGCGGCCGTGATGGAAGCGATGGGCAATCAGACCGACGAAAACTTCCTCGGCCTGATCTTCCCGCAGTCCGATGCGGACTGGTTCGTGACCGTGGATTTCGATCCCGCCGGTTACATCAAAGACGACGACGCCAAGGAATGGGACGCCGATGAACTCCTGGACAATCTGAAGGAAGGCACCGAGGCGGCCAACGAGCATCGCCAGCAGATTGGCGTGACGCCGATCGAAGTGACGCGCTGGATCGAAAAGCCGGCGTACGACGCGGGCACGCATCGCCTGGTATGGTCCGCGGAGATCAAAGACAAAGGTTCGAGCGGCGAGGACGCTGGCATCAACTACAACACCTACGTGCTCGGCCGCGAAGGTTATGTTTCGCTCAACCTCGTGACATCCGTCGCCGAAGTGGAAGCGCACAAGCCCGCAGCTCGCGAGCTGTTGGCCGCGGTGGATTTCAACGATGGCAAGCGCTACAGCGACTTCAACGCATCCACAGATAAAGTGGCTGCGTATGGCCTCGCGGCACTGGTTGGTGGACTTGCCGCGAAGAAGCTCGGCCTGCTCGCCGGGTTGGGCGTACTGCTCGCCAAGTTCGCCAAGCTGATCTTCGTCGGCGTGGCCGCGCTCGGCGGCGCCGTTGCAAAGTTCTTCAAGGGCAAGAAAGAAGACGGCTCGGTGGCATGATCAGGCAGTGATCTCGATGCGATTGCCATCGGGATCCAGCACCACGCTCTCGTAATATCCATCGCCGGTGCGACGGGGTCCATCCAACACGGGATACCCGTCCACCGCGAGCTTGCGCGTCAACATATCGACGCCCGCCTCCGACCCCACTGAGATCGCGAAGTGCGTGAGCCCCATGCGCTGCGCGCCGGCGTCGATCTTCACCGGCGCCAGCGTCGTCGTCTTCATGAACTCGATGCGCGCGCCGTCGGTGAAGCTCAGGAACACCGACTCGAATCCCTTGGTCGCATTCTTATAGCCGCTGCCGGCAACGGCGTTGAAATAAGTGACGTAAAAGTTCTTGACCCGATCGAGATCGGCGGTCCACAGGGCAATGTGATCGATGCGCATGATGACGCGCAGTTTACGTCAGCGAGACGACCACGTGTGGAACGCGTCGTTGCGCGCGTGGTCGTACCACAGACTTGCCCGGCCGGTACAATGGCCGTTTTTCGTTCGACCAGACATGCAGAAAAGTCACCACCCCACCGTGCTGATCGTCGTGCTCGGCATCCTCAATGCGCTGACGCCGTTCACGATCGATTTGTACCTGCCGGCGTTCCCGCAGATCGCCGCCGATCTCGATGTCGCGGTGTCGCGCATGTCGCTCAGTGTGTCCGTGTACTTCATCGGCTTTGCGCTCGGGCAGATCGTTTATGGCCCGCTGCT
>CAMLEO010000008.1 GCA_946478975.1 uncultured Steroidobacter sp. | reverse complement strand
AAGATCGGTTTGGTTGTAAACATCGAGCCCAAGTATCCGGCGTCGCAGGCGGACGCGGATCTCGCGGCAACCCGCCGCGCCGAGGCTTATATGAATCGCCAGTATCTCGAACCGGCGCTGCTGGGTACGTACCCCGAAGAGCTGGTCGAGGTGTTCGGCGACGCATGGCCGAAGTGGCCGAGTGCAGATCTGGATTTGATCCGGCAGCCCATCGACTACGTCGGCGTGAACTACTACACGCGCAGCGTCGTTCGCTCGGAGCCGACTGCTTGGCCGCTCAAAGCAGCGCCGGTGAAGCAGAAACAGCACACGCACACCGAAACGGGTTGGGAAGTTTTCCCGCAGGGCCTGACGGACACACTGCTGTGGATCCGCGATAACTACGGCAACCCGCCCGTCTACATCACCGAGAACGGCGCGGCCTTCTTCGATCCGCCGCAAGTGGAAGGTCCCGTACTGGAAGATCCACTGCGCGTCGACTATCTGCGCAAGCACATCACCGCCGTGTACAACGCGATTCAGCGTGGTGCGGACATTCGCGGTTACTTTGCGTGGTCGCTGTTCGACAACTTCGAGTGGGCCTACGGTTTCTCCAAGCGCTTCGGTATCGTGCACATGAATTACGAGACGCTGGAGCGCACGCTGAAGGCGAGCGCGCATTTCTATTCCCAAGTCATCGCCACCAACGGAGCTGCGCTGGCGAAATAGCGCGTTCATTTGGGGAAGACGACGGTGAACGGCAGCTTGCCCACGCGTAAGTCCGTTCCAACCCACCGAGCGAAGCCCTGTTGAAACGTATGTTTCTTCGGCGGCTCCTCGCCAGGCCAGGACACCGCGATGCCGCCCACCGGCATCTGCTGCATCTCCTCGATGTGCAGCACCACCTGGTCGTCGTCGACTTTGAGCGAATATGTCAGCGGCCCATACGGGGTGCGCAGGTTGCGAACAGCAAAGCCGTCCTTCTCGATCCAGCGCTCAGGAATGCCCGCCATCAGCACTAACGTTTCATCACCCTGCCGCTCGTACGCGAACATATCGAGCAGCGAACGGCCGTAATCGGATGCAACCCAGCCGTGCGGCATGTCGCCGATGAATCGCGTCTTGCGCGGCTCGCGCCCGACCACTTCCGCCCATTGATTCCATGCCGCCGGCCGACGGTCGTTCATGAAGAACTCAACCAGATCCTCACCGCGGTCGCGCCAGCGCAGGCGAATGAACGCGCCGAGATTGCGCCACTCGTAAGGCGTGTACGCGTCCCAGCTGGTGTCAGTACGACGCGCAGAGAATTGCTTCCAGTAGCGCTCGAACGTCGCGTTCAACTCGGTCGGCGGCAGCATCTGCGTCTCGCCCACCGGCGTAAGCGCGATCGTGGTCGAGGTCGCATCGAAATCGCCCAACTCCGCGGCGCCCGGCAGATAGTCGATCTTGTGATTGCGCATGGCCACGCCCAGCGAGCGATACAAGTCCGAGCGGAACTGATCGCGCGAGGTAATGAACGCCGACATTTGTTTCTTTTCGTTCAGCGCACGCGCGATGCGAATCGACGCTTCATAGCCGCCCAGCGCCCAGAAGTTGTCCCAATACGAATGCATCGGCTTGGCCGAGTACCCTTCGTGACTGATGGACGCCGGCATCAGGCCGAAGAACGCTGCACGCTCGCCGGTCGAGTTCTCCGGCGTGCGCTCGGACAGCCGCAGCTTGTCCATATATTCGACGGCCTTGATCACAGCCGGCCACAACGAGCGCAGCAGCTTCTCGTCCCGCGTGTAGCGGTAGATCTCGTCGATCAAATAAAGGAACTCGCCGCCGCTGTCGTTCTCGGGAACGGGATCGGCGCCGCGCCGGTCGACGCAGCAAGGCACTTTGCCGTTGGCGAACTGATAAGGCGCGTACCAGGCGAGGAATTCCTTGGCTTCTTCCGCATGCCCCATGCGCAGAAGCATTTCCGACGTCATCGCACCGTCGCGGATCCAGGAACGCTCGTAGGATCGCGAGCCCGGCTGTATCGCTGGCCCGTCGCGATTGATGAGCACGTGAGCCAGTGCAGTTCGCAACGTGTCGAACAGCGCCTGATCCTGCTTCGGAACCGTCAGCTCGACGCGATTGAGTTTCTCGCGCCATTGCTGTTCGACTTCCGCACGAGTGCTTCTCGCCGTGGTTCCTCCATGCAATGGAAGATCGAGCACGACATCGCGGCTCTCACCTCCGGCCAGATCCAGGTTATAGATCAGCGCTCCTGATGCGAACCCCGCCTCGTCGGTGACTTTCGCGGGCGCCGCGGAGTCGGACAGCCAGTCGCACGGTGTATCGGCCGCCAGCGTCGCGGCTCGGAACGATTGCGGCGGCGTCTGCGCATACACACTCGGGATCTTGTCGACCTGCACCGCCCCGTTCTCAAATGAGATCTCCTGAATCGGGCTGACGCCGCCTGCGGTGTTCAAGAACTGCGCGGGAGGATTGACCTGGAACGGCCGCACGACCAGGGCAAGCGTGACCTGCCGGCGGCTCCGGGTTGGATTGCGCACGGTATAGACCGCTTGCGTGATCGCCTTGCCGGGCTCGCCCACACCGTAGGCGGTCGTCGTGAGCACCACATCGGAATGTTTCCACTCCACCGAGGGAATCGGCAGGTAGCGGTCGGCCAGCGACTGACGAATGGTCACATCGGCCCACGTGAGCCACTTGTCGCGCACGCGAACGAACGGCTCGACGGAAAAGCTGCCCTTGTGCGCTTCCAACGCGCCATCTTCCGAAAGCATGCTTTCCTCGGTATCGCCGTCGACGCCGAGGATGGTCCAATACATTTGCTCGTCGTAGTACGGGCGTGGATAACAGCCGCGCCTGCTGCTCTTCGCGAGCGACTCGATAAATGCGTTCGGTGAGGCACCGAATTGCAAATCGCGAACGTGCAGCTCGGACACGCCGACGGCACGCCCGGGATGCGGCATGCTGAGCTTTATATATCTCGCCTCGGACTCGGGCAGCAGGTGCGAGTCGCGACCGCCGTTGCTCGCTTCGATCGTGCGCACCTTGTTCCAGCTCTTGCCGTCCAGCGACAGCTCGATGGAATATCTCTGTGCGAACATCTTCGGCGCCCAATCGATCTCCAGCCCGCCGAACTCACGCACATACTGCAGGTCCAGCAGCAAACTCTGATCGCCTTCGCCGCCGTCGCTCTCCCAGGCGGTCTTCTCCTTGCCATCGATCGCGAGCGCCGCCTCGTTGCCGCTCGCTTGCGATGTCGCGCTGATCGTCGGCTTGGCGGTTTGCATCTGAGGTTGAATGGGCTTGAGCGTCAGCCGATCGAACCAGAGGTTGCCTTTGCCGCCATCCTGCCCGGCGGCGAGCACGAGCTCGATGCTGGCGAATGAACGCAGCGTGCGATCGTTGGTCGGCCCCCAGGCGAATTCGATCTGCCGACGTTTGATACGGATCTGCTGCCAGTCGCCGGTGACCTGGAAGTTGGGGCGCCGGTACCACCAGACGTTATCGCCGGACGCGTCGACGAACTTCATTTCGAAGTGATTGCGGCCCGCCTCGCCGCGCATCCAGAACGTGATCTCGTACTCGTCGGGGAGCGTGACCGCCAAAGGTCTGGTCGCGACTGCGTAACCGGCGGTTCGATTCAGATCGTATTCGAGCACCAACGCGCCGCCTTCCACGCCCTTCGCACCATGCACGGACGCGCTTACGCCGTCGGATCCCAACGCCTTCCAGCCGGACACATCATCCATTTCGTCCAGTGCACGAACGTCGAGCTGCGGCGCCTGCTCGGCGGCGAACAAACTCCATGGTACGAACGTGACTGCGAAAAGGAACGCCGCGCGAGCCCACCTCATCCCTTTACACTCCCTGCCAGAATGCCCGCGATGTAATAACGCTGGAGCGCCAGGAACAGCGCCAGCACCGGCACCACGGTGATCACCGCACCTGCCATCATCAGCTCGTTGTCTTGAACGTGCTCGCGCGACAAACCCGCGAGCGCGACCGGCAACGTGTGAAGTTCCTGATCGGTGAGCACGATCAACGGCCACATGAAATCGTTCCAGGTGGCGAGGAAGGTGAGAATCGCCAGCGTCACCAGGATCGGCTGCAACAGCGGCACGACCAGCGACCAGAAGATTCGCCCCTCGCCTGCCCCGTCGATCCGAGCCGCCTCCAGCAATTCATCCGGCAGCGACAACGCATACTGCCGAATGAGAAAGATGCCGAACACGCTGGCGAGCGAGGGCACGATCACCCCGCCATAGGTGCTGATCAGCCCCATCTCCTTCACCAGCGCAAACAGCGGAATCATCGTCACCTGCGCCGGAATGACCAGCGCACCGAGCAGCGTCTGGAAGATCCGCTCGCGACCTTTGAACCGGAGCTTCGCGAACGCGTAGCCCGCCATGGTGTTGAGTACCAGCGCGATCACCGTCGCCAGGCTCGCAACGATGGCGCTGTTGAGCATGTAGCGGCCGGCATTGTGATTCGCGAACAGCTGACGATAGTTGTCCAGCGTCGGCGCCGCCGGCAGCAACGGCGGCGGATATGAGCTCGCCGCACCGGTCGGCATGAAGGACACCGACAACATCCACAGCAGCGGAAAGGCCGTGAGGATCGCGCCCACGATGAGCAGCAAGTTCACGACGATGGTCGGTCCGGTGCGCTTCATCGGTCACCCCGCTGCCGCCCGAGGCGCAATTGGAACGCCGTCACCAGGAACATCAACACGAACAGCAGGAACGCAACGGCCGATGCGCGCCCGAGGCTCCACCACTTGAAGCCTTCCTCGTACATGAAATACAGCACGCTCAGCGTACTCTGCAGCGGCCCGCCTTCCGTCATCACGTACGGCTCGGCGAACAACTGGAAATAGCCGGTCATGGTGAGAATGCTCACCAGCAGCAGCACCGGAGCGATGCCGGGAATCGTGATGTGCCGAAACACCTGCCAGCCGGACGCGCCGTCGATGCGGGCCGCTTCATACAAATCTTCGGGAATGTTTTGGAGCGCGGCCAGCAGGATGATCATGTTGTAGCCGAAGTTCTTCCACACCGCGAGGATCACGATGGCCGGCATGGCCCAATGCGGGTCGCCCATCCAATCGATTGGATCGACGCCCAAGCCGCTCAAGGCGTAGTTCAAGAATCCATAGCGAGTGTGAAAGATGTAGCGCCAGACGACGGCGACCGCGACCAGGGTGGTCACGACCGGCGCGAAGTACACGGTGCGAAAAAAGCCGCGAAATTTGCCGAGCTTGGAATTGACCAGCAACGCTGCACCGAGCGAGGTACCGATGGACAGCGGCACGCCGAGCACGACGAAATACAGCGTGTTCCACAGCGATTTCCAAAACAATGGATCCTGCAGCAGGGTGGCGTAGTTATGCAGGCCGACGAATCGCAGGTTGCGCCAGTCGCTGAGCGCGTACAGATCGAAGTCGGTCATGCTCATCGCGAACGCGCCCAGCACCGGCACGAAGAAAAACACCGCGAGCACGATCAGTGCAGGCCCGACGAACCACCAGGCGGCCATGGATCGATTCATGCGCTCCCCGCCGATGACACCTGCGGCAAGGTATTTTGTTCGAGCATCCAGCGCCGCTTCGCCAGGATCTCGTCGGTTTTACGATCGAGCTCGGTCACCGCCTGGTCGATCGTGCGCACACGATGCACGACGCGCTCGCCGGTCAACCGCATCTCGGTCGCGATTCGCTCCCACTCCGGCACTTTGGGCGGCGACTTCACCCGATGCAACTGCTCCAGAAACGCGTGTGCATAAGGCGACTCCACCAGGGCCGGCATCTGCCACGAGCTGCGACGAGGCGGCATGTCGCCGGTGAGATCGTAGAACTGCTGCTGCACATCGGGACGCGACAGGTACTCGACCAACTGCCACGCTTCTGCCTTCACTTGCGAGCTCTTGAACAGCACCAGGCTCGAACCGCCGGCGCTGGAGAATCCCGGACCGTCGGGGCCCGGCATGGGCGCCGTCATCCACGCATTCTGCAACGACGCCGGCAGGCGCTTCTTGAACTCCGCAATGTTCCACGGCCCGGAAATGTAGAACGAAAACAGGCCGTGCCCGAACTCGTCCCAAACATTCGAGATCTGCGTGTTGGTCATGCGCGGCGCCCACTCATGCGCAAACATGCTTTCGTAGAATGTGAGCACGCGGCGGAAGTCGTCGCTGCGGAAGTTTCCAAACCGGCCGCCATCGCGCAACAGTTCCGCTGGCATCTGCAACCCCAGCACCAGCAGCGGCTCGAACTCATTCACCGGCAGCAGCACGGAATAACGCTCGCGACCGACCAGCTGCTTGATCGCGGCCAGCATCTCGCTCCACTGCTGCCAGGTTTGCGGCGGTTCGTTGAAGCCGGCCTGGCTCAGCAAGTCCTTGCGGTAATAAAGCAAGCGCGTGTCGACGTACCAGGGAATGCCGAACAGCGTCTGGTCGAGCCGGTTCGAAGCCAGAATGCCTTCGAAATAATCGTCGAGCGGAATGCCCTTCGAGGCCGACACGTAACCATCGAGCGGCTCCAGCGCATTGAGCGCCGCCAGCTCTGGAATCCAGGTGTTACCGAGCTGCCCGATATCCGGCAGCGTGTCGCCCGCATACGCGGTCAGCAGCTTTTCGTGAGCAGCCGTGAACGGCATCTTCTGCACGTTCACTTCGATGTCCGGATGCTCCCGCTCGAAGCCGCGGATCAGGGTCTCGGCAACGTCGCCTTCGCGTCCCACTCCCCAGAATTTGATTTGTTTCTTGCCCGAGGAGCGACCGCAGCCGGCCAGCGCCATTGCCGTACCGGACAGGGACAGGATCGCCTCGCGACGATTCATGGTTCAACTGCTGGGTTGCGTGGGCACGGGCTGATCGAGCCAGCCGCCCGTGAAGCCCGCGCGCTGCAGGCCGCGACGGATGTGAGGATTGGTGCGCATGATGCTCCAGATCAGTCCGCTGCGGTAATTTTCGATCATGGCGACGATGGGTCCCTGGTCGATGCCGAGATAATCGTCGTCAACCCAGCCGATGTTTTCAATCACTCGCCCGTGACGCAGCGGCACATCGGTAAACGTGAAGCTCGGGTTCACCGCATCCAGGAAGCCATATTTCTGATACAGGTTCTCGCCGAAGCGGGCACGGAAGGCGCGAATGGTCGGGATCACGATTTCGGGCGCGAACGCGATCGAAGCCACAGCCGCCATCGGCGAAATTGTGCCGTCGTCGAGTATGTGAATCGACGCTGTGCTTCGGGCGGCATACGTGAAGAAGCCGCGCTCCTCGTTGTTATAGATCTGCACGGTATCGGCCGGGCCGTCGCAGGCCGAGAGTCCCCAAATTTCACTATCGTAACCGCGCCAGCGCATCGGATTCTGACGCGCGTATTCACGCTGCGCATACGAAGCCCGCCGGCTGTTCTCGAAATAATCGAAGCCCTTCTCACGATTGAAGGCGTCATAGATGCCGCGGAAGTCGATCCACACGTGCGAAAACTGGTGGCCGAAATGCGGCCCGAACGACAGGAACTCCTGCTGGCCGCCGAACTTGCCGTACGAGTCCTTGTATGTGCGCATCCATTCGGTCCACGCCTCGGGCTCGATCGGATGCGTCGGCGAGCCGAGCGCGAGGATGTACATCAACATGCCTTCGTTGTAGCCCCGCCAGTCGAAGCGCAGGAAGCCGCTCTCCGGACGCCAGCCGTGCGAGAGCACCGGGGGACGGTTTTGCGCCCAGTTCCAATCCACGCGCGAGTACAGCCGTTCGGCGATATCCCGAATCTCCCGCTCGGCGCTGGTGTCGCGATCGAAATAACTTTGCGCGAGCAGGACACCGCCGAGCAGCAGCGAAGTGTCGACGGTCGACAACTCCGAGGTGCCGAAGCGCTGACCGTTGTGCATATGCAGGAAGTGATAAAAGAATCCCTGGTAGCCGCCCATGCCGGTCTCGTCGGGACCTTGCGGCAGGGATTCGAGAAAACGCAGCGTGCGCAATGTTCGCAGTCGCGCCTGCGAACGGGACACGAAGCCGCGTTCCGAACCGATCACATACGCGGTGAGCGCAAAGCCAATCGCCGCCGTGCTCGCGAACGACGGCGACGGAAAGCGATCCGGCGCCATGCCAGTTTTCTTGTCGCTGGTGTCCCAGAAGAAGCGAAACGTACGCCGCTCCAGGTTGTTGATGACCGGATCGCCGTCCTTTTCCGGATCGAAGACGCGGGAGCGCTCCACTACGACGCCAGGCACTTTGAGCTTCGGTTTACTGTCCGCGGCGCCGGCGACGCTCATCCAGAGCAGCGTCGCCGGCAGCAGCAGGAGCAGCAATGTTCGCCGCCAAAGAGTGTCACTCAACCTCATCGTGTAGGAATGCCATAGCGTACGTTCAGATATCAGAAACTATACGTCATACCGACCTGAAAGCGCCGGCCCGGTTCAATCAATTGCGTGGGCTTGCCGAATGCCTCGTTCGGCGGATCGCCGGTCACCGGAATGTTGCCGTTGTACGAAGCGGGATCGTAGTTCTCGTAGTCGAACACGTTGAACACCTCGCCCACCAGGCTGAAAGCCTGCGACTGGCCGAACGTAAAGCTCTTTTCCAGCCGCAGATCGAGGCTGCGATACGCGAATGCGTTCGGGATGATGAACGAATGCTTCTCTGGCCGCCCCGTGTAATACCGATACTGGATCTGGCCCGGGCCGGTGCCCTGCGACTGATCGACGATGGTGTAACCCGTACCTGATCCGAGCGTCAGCGTGGTCGAGAACTTGAAGTCCCACGGCAGCCCGACGATGCCGGTCATGACGATGCGATGACGCTCATCGGCATCGGTGGGATGGCGCGGATAATCGGAGATCAGCGGATAGTCGAGACTGAACAAGTCGCCGCCGGTCTCTTCCGCTTCGCTGTACGTGTAGGCCAGCGTCATGCCCCAGCGCGAAGCCTCGCTGTACGCTCGCTCCAAAGTCACATACGCGCCGTTGTACCAGGCCTGTTTCTCATCCGTTGAAATCAGAATGTTGCCGAAGTTGCCGCTCACCGGCGCGCAGCAGCCTTGATCCGGCAGCGGCCCGTTGAAGCCGTCGGGGTTGCGATTGCCGAAGATGTACGAGAAGCCGTGACGGCTGCGATTGCGGGCGACGGTGAACGACGCCAGCCAGTCGTCGCCGATGCGCTGACGAATGCCGAGGCTCGCCTGGATCGTTTCCGGCACGCGCGTGTTGTTCTCGATCAGGAAGATTTCCGGATTCGGCGCCACGCCCGAGGCGATCAGCGCATTCAAGCCCGCGACGCTCAGGTACGAATCGTTCCATACAATCGTCGGCTGACCGTCGCGCGGCTGGCCGTCGGCAGAGAACTGGAACCGGCGCACGCCCCACTGCAAACGGAATCGCTCGTCGAGAATTTCGTTGTACAGCACGCGATCGAAGTAACGGCCGACGCCGCCGAACAGCACCGTGCGATCGTTATCGCAGAAGTCGAACGAGAAGCCGAGGCGCGGCTGGATCAGGTCGGTCGGGCTGTCGCGATCGTTGCCATCGGTGAAGTAACGATCCGGAACGTACGGAGCCGCGGCAGCACGAACTGCCGCCGGCGTCACATAGTTCTTGCCGAGCAGATCGGTGTCGTAATCCCAGCGCACGCCGAGATTGAGCGTCAGCCGTGGCGTGATCGACCAGTCGTCCTGGAGATACACGCCATACTGCCTGGTGTCGCCGGACAGATCGGGATTGCCCGTGCCGTACACGGCCTCCGCCGGATACGTGAAGCCGCCGATCTCCGGCCGATAACGGAACAGCGGATTGGCCTGCTGGAACTTCTCCACGTTGTAATCGACCTGGCTGATGCGCAGGCCGGTCTTGACCGAGTGGCCGCCCATCCATTCGAACTCGGTGAAGGTGAGATCGTCCTTCAACGTCCACACTTCCTGGCCGATGTTCTGACGCGTGCCGCCGCCGCCGATGCGGATCACGCCGACGAACTCGCGGCCCACCAGGTCGTTGTTGATCGGCGTTGGATGCCACTCGTACTTCATGTACATGAGCGACGCTTCGTTGGTGAAACTCTCGGCGTCGTAGGTGTGGCCGAACTTGATTGCGCGGACGTTGTTCCGGATGTCGCTTGCGGCTTCGTAGCTGTTCTGACCTTCGAAGTCCTTGATGTCCGATTCGTCGCGGTAGCTGAACGACAGATCCATGGTCTGGTTGTAGCTCGGCTGATAGTCCAGCTTGGCGAAGAACAGATCTTCGCGGAACGGCTGCACGAACGAGCCTTCATACTGGCCGAACACCGGCTTGAACGCCGGATTGCCCAAGGTCACGCGCTCGGCGCGATCCTGATCGTTGCCTTCATAGGCCACGAAAAAATGCATCTTGTCCTGGATGATCGGGCCGCCGAACGACAGGCCATATTGTTTGCGCTCGTACTGGGCCTTGGGCTCGCCCGGCTGCGCGAAGTCGTCCTTGGCGACCAGGCTCTTGTCCTGGTAGTAGACGAACGTGTCGGCATGGAACTCGTTGGTGCCGGACTTGGTGCGGGCGGCGATGATCGCGCTCGACGCCTGCTCGTACTCGGCCTTGAAGTTCTGCGTGATCACGCGGAACTCCTGCACGGCGTTTTGTGGAAACGGATTGCCGCGGCTGTATTGCTGGCCGAAGTTGGCGCCTTTGATCACTTTATTCTTGTAGCTGTTGCCGTCGTTTTAAACATTCACCGCGTTGGCGCCGAGCGCGCCGGCCTGGAATGTTTTCTCGGTGTCTTTGTCATTGACGCGCACGCCGGGCGCGAGCGCCGCGAAGTTCAGGAAGTTGCGATTGCCCTGGGGCAGCGACTGGATCTGCTCCAGGCTGACGTTGGTCGCCACTTCGGACGTGCGCATGTCGACCAGGCGCTCGGCAGTGACCACCACTTCATCGGTGACCGCCACCGCTTCCTTCATCGCTTGTAAATCGAGGTCGACGGTTTGCCCGATCTGCACGCGCACCGCGCGCGCCGTCGGCTGAAACCCTTCGCCGACAATTTTCAATTGATACGTGCCGGGCACCAGTCCGATCAGCGCATACGCGCCGCCTTCCTGCGTGGTGGCCTGCTTGGTGAAGCCGCTGTCCGAATTGGTCGCGATGACTTGCACGCCGGCGGGGACCGGCTGTCCCTGCGATAACACGCGTCCGCGCACTGTTGCACTCGTTACTTGAGCCATCGTCAATGTCGGGGTGAACGTCGTTCCCACCGCCAGTACCGACAATCCCAAGGCCTGCACTATCCCCCATCGCACTGTCTTCATGGCCTTCCATCCCTTGTTTGTCAGCAATCCACTGCAACGAATCTGCGCCGAAAGAGTTCCGACGTGTTGTCGGAGCGCAACGGCAGCGGATTCGGACCGTTCAGCTCAGCGGCTCGCGTGCTTTTTCGCGGGCCGCAAACAGGACCAAGCAAGTAACAACCAGCGCGATCGCGGCATACGAAGAAACCGCAATGCTGGTGCCGTAAGATCGCAACAGCGCAGTCGAAATCATCGGCGCGATGCCGCCGCCGATCACGCCGGCCAATGTATATGCGAGCGACGCGCCGGCATATCTCACACGTGTTGGAAACTGCTCGGCGATGAACGCTGCCTGCGGACCGTACATCATCGCGTGCAGCGTTAGTGCCACGACCACGGCAAGCACAATCAGCGCCGGTTGTTTCGTCGCGAGCAAGGGAAAGAATGCAAACATCCACACCAGCCCGAGCACCGCCCCGGCGCCATACACGATGCGTCGACCCCAGCGATCCGACAGTTCACCGAACAGCGGAATCGTCAGTGCGTTGACTGCGCCGCCGGCCGAAAGTGCGGTGAGCGCCAGCGTTCGCGACAGCCCGAGCACTGTCGTCATGTAACTCAGCGAGAACGCCACCGCCAGCGAATACAAAACATCGGGACCGATGCGCACGCCGCCGCCGATCAGCAGCCCGCGCCAGTGATTTCGCATCACCTCGCCTAGCGGTGCTTGCGCCCTTGCCTGCTGCTGCTCGACTCGTTTGAACAGCGGAGTCTCTTCGATGCCGACACGAATCCACAACCCGACCACGACCAGCACGACGCTCGCGAAAAACGGCATGCGCCAGCCCCACGCGACGAAATCGTCTGGTGATATCAGCGTCGTGATCAGCGCGATCGATCCGGTCGCGAGCAATGTGCCCAACGAAGGCCCCATCTGCGCCCACGAAGCATTGCGCCCTCGACGCTGCGGATCGCCGTGCTCGACACTCAGCAACACCGCACCGGCCCATTCGCCGCCGAGCGCCGCGCCTTGCACGAATCTCAGCAGCACGAGCAAAACGGGACTCATTGCGCCGGCGACTTCATACGTTGGCAGGATTCCCATTGCCGCCGTCGTAATGCCCATCAACAACAGTGTCGTGACCAGCACGAAGCGTCGGCCATAACGATCGCCGAGATGACCGAAGATGAACCCGCCCACCGGCCGCGACACATAGCCCACCGCGAAGGTCGAGAACGCGAGCAGCGTGCCCGACAACGGATCGAACGACGGAAAGAACAGCCGGTTGAACACCAGCGCCGCCAGCATGTTGTAAACGGCGAAGTCGTAGTATTCGAGCGTCGTGCCGACGATGCTCGCGGTGGCCAGGCGGCCGGTTCGACCTCGTGCTCCAGCGGGGTTAGCCAAATCCGCCACCGCCCGGCGTTTGAATCACAAACACATCGTCTTTGCCCAGCTGCGCGGTGTGCGTGGCGCCGAACTGTTCGATCTTGCCGTCGGCACGCTCGATCCAGTTTTTGCCCACTTGCCCGGGCTCTCCGCCAGCGACGCCGAACGGCGCGACCACGCGATGGTTCGCGAGTAACACCGCCGTCATCGGCTGCAGGAAACGAACGCGACGTTCCACGCCGTCACCGCCTTTGTGACGACCCGCTCCGCCGGAGCCGCGTCGAATTGCAAACGCGTCGAGCTGCACCGGGAAGCGCCATTCGAGCACTTCCGGGTCGGTGAGGCGCGAGTTGGTCATGTGAGTTTGGACCGCGTCGGTGCCGTCGAAGTCCGGGCCGGCGCCGGAGCCGCCGGCAATGGTCTCGTAATACTGATGCCGGCCGTCGCCGAACGTGAAGTTGTTCATCGTGCCCTGGCTGGCGGCGAGCACGCCTAGGGCGCCATACAAGCAATCGGTGACGACTTGGGATGTTTCTACGTTGCCCGCGACGACTGCAGCCGGAGCTTGCGGATTGAGCATTGAGCCGGTTGGCACAATGATGCGTAGTGGCTTCAAGCAGCCGGCATTCATCGGGATCTCGTCTTCCACCAGCGTGCGGAAGACATACAGCACGGCGGCACGCGTGACCGGAAGCGGCGCGTTGAAGTTGTTCGGCTGTTGCGCGCTGGTGCCGGTGAAGTCGATCACGGCCTCTCTGGCTCGAGCATCGATGCGAATGCTCACTTTGACCTGGGCGCCGTTGTCCATTGCGTATGTGAACCCACCGTCCTTGAGCGCGCCGATTACGCGTCGTACCGCTTCTTCGGCGTTGTTCTGCACGTGTTGCATATACGCTTGCACGACGGGCAGGCCGAAGTGCGCGACCATGCTTTCCAACTCGGCCGCACCCTTCTGGCAAGCCGCCACCTGCGCGCGCAGATCAGCTAGATTTTGCTCAACGTTGCGAGCCGGATATTTTCCCGACGACAGCAATTGGCGCATCTCGCCCTCAAGGAACACACCGTCCGCGACGAGTTGCATATTATCGAGCAGCACGCCCTCCTCTTCGATGTGCTTCGAACTTGCCGGCATCGATCCCGGCGTCGAACCCCCGATGTCCGCGTGATGGCCGCGAGCCGCAACGAAGAACGTCGGTTCGCGTGACGAATCGGCAATAAACACCGGCATCACCACCGTGACATCGGGAAGATGTGTTCCGCCCGCATACGGCGCGTTCAGCACATAAACATCACCGCGCTTCATTGAAGTGCCGCGGCGTCGAACGATCTCTTGTACCGACTCGCCCATCGAGCCCAGATGCACCGGCATGTGGGGCGCATTCGCGATCAAGTGACCGGCGGAGTCGAACAGAGCGCAGGAAAAGTCGAGGCGCTCTTTGATGTTCACCGACGTGGCAGTGTTCGCGAGCGTGATGCCCATCTGCTCGGCGATCGCCATGAACAGGTTGTTGAACACCTCCAGCAGCACCGGGTCCGCCTGCGTGCCGATCGCATGCTCACGACGTAGCGGCTGCACGCGTTTCAACACCAGGTGATTCAGGGAAGTCACATCCGCTTGCCAGCCCGGCTCGATCACGATGGTGGTGTTGCGCTCACGAACGATCGCAGGGCCAGGCACTTTCATTCCGGGCAGTAAGCCGTCTCGGTCGTAACACGGCGCGTCCATCCACGCGTCGGTGAAGAAGACGCGGCGTTGATCCATCGCCTTCGGTGCCGCACTCGTCAGCGCTGCCGGAGCAGCCGACGAAGCTTGCTCATACCCAGCGCCCGCCGCCTCCACCGTGATCGACTCGATCACCAGCGCACGTCCGGCCATCAGGAACCCATACCGCAATCGATATTCTTCATAGAAGCGAGCCGCCACCGCCGCCGCGTCACCCTGAGATGACAGCTGCAACGTACTGTCCGTGCCTGCGTACTTGATCGCGAGCTTGCGCTCGATCCGAATCCGCTCATCTGCGATGCCTTGAGCCCGCAGAGCTTCCCGCGCCGACGACTCCAGCGACTCGAACGGCGCACGCAAATTCGCCAGCGTTCCATCGCTGAGCTCAGCCTCGACGGCCTGTTGTTTCATTGCCGTCACATCCGCGAGCCCGATACCGTACGCCGACAGCACACCCGCGAGCGGATGGATATAAACCGTCTGCATCCCCAGCGCATCCGCGACCAGGCACGCATGCTGACCCGCGGCGCCGCCGAAGCACACCAGCGTGTACTCCGTAACGTCATGACCCCGCTGTACGGAGATCTTCTTGATCGCGTTCGCCATGTTCTCAACGGCAACACGAATGCATCCTGCGGCAATACTCTCTTGCGAATGTGTCGTCACACCCGTGGCCGCAACCTCCGCCGCGAGCGCGCCGAACTTCTCTCGAACAGCGGCGGCGTCGAGCGGCTGATCGCCGGACGCGCCAAACACAAACGGAAAGAAATCCGGCTGAATGCGCCCAAGCAATACGTTGCAATCGGTGACCGTCAACGGACCGCCGCGACGATACGCAGTGGGCCCCGGATCAGCACCGGCCGACTCCGGCCCAACTCGCAAACGAACGCCATCGAAGCGACAGATCGATCCGCCGCCCGCAGCGACAGTATGAATCTGCATGATTGGCGCACGCAGCCGCACGCCAGCGACTTCAGTATCGAATGCTCGCTCGTACTCGCCCGCGTAATGAGCGACGTCGGTCGACGTGCCGCCCATGTCGAAGCCGATGATCTTGTGAAATCCCGCCTCACTGGCCGCGCGCACCGCGCCGACGATGCCCCCGGCTGGGCCGGAAAGAATCGCATCTTTGCCCTGGAACTGCCGCGCATCCGTCAAGCCACCGGACGACTGCATGAACTGCAATCTCACGCCGGGCAGCTGCGATGCTACTTGCTCCACATACCGACGCAGCACTGGCGACAGATAAGCATCGACGACCGTCGTATCACCGCGCGAGACCAGCTTCATCAGCGGACTCACCTGGTGAGAAACAGACACCTGCGTGAAGCCAATGCGTCGAGCCAGCTCGGCCAGCTGGCGCTCATGTTCCGGATAACGATAGCCATGCATGAACACGATTGCGCAGCTGCGAATGCCACGTTCAAACATTCGCTGCAGATCTTTCTCCGCCGACGTTAGATCCAACGCGCGCACGACGCTGCCATCGGCGCTCATGCGCTCGTCGACTTCCACGACATCTTCGTAAAGTAGCGAAGGCAGCTCGATGTGACGTACGAACAGCTTCGGCCGATGCTGATACGCAATGCGCAGCGCATCGGCAAAGCCGCGCGTGATGACCAGCACGGTGCGATCGCCTTTGCGTTCGAGCAGCGCATTGGTCGCCACCGTCGTGCCCATCTTCACCGCTTCGACGCGGTCGGCAGGAATCGGCGCGTCGGCGCTCAATCCGAGCAGCTCGCGAATGCCTTGAACCGCAGCATCTCGATAGCGCTGCGGATTCTCCGAAAGCAGCTTGAGCGTAACGACGCCGCCATCCGGCCGGCGGCCGATCACGTCGGTGAACGTGCCGCCGCGATCGATCCAGAACTGCCAGCGCTGCGCGGTGCTCACGTCACTTCTTGTTGAGCGGCTTGTTGAGCTGGCGGGAGACTTCCTCCGCCTGCCCCAATACACGCAACACGTTTTCGCCGGCGAGCAGTTTCAGGTCTTCATCGCTCCAGCCGCGGCGGATCAGCTCGGCGAACAGCAGCGGATAACCGGACACATCCTCCAGCCCGACCGGCCAATCGGTGTTGCCGTCGTAGTCGCCCCCTAAGCCGATGTGTTTGACGCCGGCGACTTTGCGAATGTGCTCGATGTGATTCGCGACCATGGCGATGCTGGTCTTGGGCAGCTTCAGGTTGCCCATCACTTCTTCAAAAATCTTTTCGCTCTCTTCCACCGACTTGCCCTGCGAGCGCCGGCTGGCTTCCATCATCGCGGGCACCTGGATCTTGGCGACCGCCGGATCGGTGAAGCCGGCGACGAACGTCACCATCACCACACCGCCGTTCGCAGGCAGGCGCTTCAAGATGCTGTCCGGCACGTTGCGAGGAACATCGCAAACCGCACGCGCGGAGGAATGAGAAAAGATCACCGGCGCCTTCGACACGCGAAGTGCGTCGTCCATGGTGTCATCGGAGACGTGCGACAGATCGACCAGCATGCCCAGGCGATTCATTTCCAGCACGACCTGCTCGCCGAACGGCGTGAGCCCACCGTGTTCCGGCGGCTTGGCGGCCGAGTCCGCCCAATCCAGGTTCACGTTGTGAGTGAGCGTCATGTAACGCACGCCCAGGTCGTAATAGGCACGCAGCGCGCCCAAGGAATTCTCGATCGCGTGCCCGCCTTCCATGCCCATCAGCGAAGCGATGCGCCCCTCTCGATGAGCAGCGCGAATGTCCGCGACCGTGGTGGCGAACTTGAACTGTGGGTAGCGCGCGATCATGCGGCGAGCGATGTCGATCTGCTCCAGCTGCATGCGGGCATAGCCGCTGCCGACTTCACCGGGAATGTAGACGGACCAGAACTGCGCCCCGACGCCGCCCTGGCGCAGGCGTTTGAGGTCGGTATTGCCGGGAACGGTGCCGTTCAGATCGTACGCCGCCACATCCATGGGCGCTTTTTTGTCGGTGCGGATTGCCCAGGGCAAGTCGTTGTGACCGTCGACCAGGATGGTGCTTTTTAGCAATTCACGCGCATGCGTGAGCGCCTTGTCTTCATCCGCTCGCGACGCATGGGTCAAGGAGGCAAACATCACGAGCCCGCAGGCGGCGAGCACGGTCCTTCGCAGTGTCGGCATATGAATCCTCGCTCGGTGGGCGACGCGTGAGCGCGTCGAGGCTGGATTCTGGCAGATGCCGATGCGTTATGCGTATTCCACCGTCACCGACGCGGTGACGGGTGCGACGGAGGCGACTTCCAGCGCAGGCAGCTGCGCCTTCACACAGTTGCGGCCGGAGCGCTTGGCTTCATAGAGAGCGGCGTCCGCCCGTTGCAACATTGTGCTCGGTGTATCGCCGGACTCGCGCGACAACGTCAGCCCGACGCTCACGGTGATGCGACGGTCCTGCAGCCAGCGCCGGGTATCGATCCCCATCACGCCTTCACGGAAGCGCTCGGCCATGCGATACGCCTTGTCGTAATCCGCGCCGGGCAGCACCACGACGAACTCCTCGCCGCCGAGTCGCCCGATGAACGCCGGCTCGCACACCTCTTGCCGCAACGTCGCGGCGACCAGGATCAGCGCCTCATCGCCTTCGGCATGGCCGTGCTGATCGTTGATGCTCTTGAAGTGATCGATGTCGATGATGAGCATCGCGCAGATCGGCGGGTTTGCGTGCTCCAGCAACGGTGCCAGGCGCGCCAACACCGCACGACGATTCGGCACGCCGGTGAGTTCATCCGTCATCGCCAGCGTGTGCATGCGACGACGCGAACGCCACTGATGGATCGCCAATGTTGCCAGCAGCACCGCGAGCACAACCGTTAACGCAATCACGACGTTCTGCAGCTTGCTGGCACGCTTGCCCTGCGCGAGCGCCTGCTGATTGGCTTTGTTCTCACGCACCAGCAGTGCGTTTTCCTTGTCCTTGGCGGCGGTGTCGAACTCCACTTTCAGCGTCGCGAAACGCTCGTCCACCTGGTTCCGAAACAAACGTTCGGCCGTCTCGTGAGCCTGGAGCAGATTGCCGTAGCCCTCGCGCCAATTGCCCATGTCCGCGAGCACCGCCGCCAGCGCATCGTAAGTCGCACGCAGTTCGTTCAACGAATCGACCTGGCGGAATACTTTCAGCGCTTCTTTCAACGCATCGACGCTCTCGGGCAAGCGATTCAACTTATGCAAGGCGATGCCGCGCGCCAGTTGAATTTGCGCATTCAAACGCGCATCGGGTGTTTGTTTCTGAAGCGCGGCGGCTTGATCGAGGATCTCCATCGCACCTTGCGGATCACCGGTCGCATTCTTCACCGCCGCCAGTCCACGCAGCGCATGCGCTTCGCCTCGCGGATATTTCAGCTGATGACAGATGTTGTAAGACTCTTGGAAGGCCGCTTGCGCCGCGTCCCACTGCGCGAGATTCTCGTAAACACGGCCGAGATTGTGCAGAGTCACGCTCTGCTCGCGATACATGCCGGCGTCGCGCTGTGCCTTGAGCGCCTGGTTATACATATGACGCGCCTGGACGTAGTCGCCCATGCGGTTGTAGAGAATGGCGATGCCGTTGAGCGCCGTCAGCGAGTGCTGCGGCAGATGTAACTGATCGAAGAGCGCCTGCGAACGTTTCAGATCCGCAAGTCCCGATGCGTACTTGCCTTGCAGGCCCATCAAGTAACCGCGTGCGAACGACGCATCCGCCAGCATTTCCAGATCTCGCGCGCCGGTCGCGACCGAAACGGCATGATCGTACAAGCGCAGCGCCTCGGCACTGTCGCCGGCGGTTTCCACAATCGTGCCTTCGCAAGTGAGCACGCCCGCTTCCAGGCCGTGCCGTGTCGCCTGCGTCAGCAGCTGGCGTGCTTTGGCGGCTTCGGCTTCAGCGCCGGCGCGATCGCGCTCGGACAGGTGATCGCACAACAACAGCCGCGCGCGAATTTCCAGATCGGCGTTCGGCCGTTGAGCAAGCAATTTCAACGCCGTCTGCGCGTCGCGAGCGCTGGCATCCGGATCGCTGCGAACCGCGGCGGAAGCCTGATCGATATAGCTTTTTGCAGGGTGCACCTGCTCGGCCCGCGCTGTCCATGTCACAGAAAGTAATGCGAGCGCCAGCCACAGGCGCGTCGTTTTATAGATGAGCTTGGACAAGTCCGGCTGAGAATCGTAGGAATAGGACGCGGACGCGATGGTATCGGGATCGTGCCCTCCGAATCCACCCTGACAATATAAAAGCCCCAGCGCACTGCTCCGAAGCGCGCTGGGGCTCGTAGGTGAGGAGCTTAGACTGCTTACAACCCCAGCCCGATCCGGCGTCCCGAGCCCGGCGGCACGGCGGTATATGTCACCTCCTGCCCGGTCGTCGCCGCCAGGGCGCGAAGTGACGCGTCCGTGCGACGAGTGCCGTCAGCGGCGACGAAGTCCCCCGCCGAAGCGTCGAGCAAGTAGCCTTTGATCGCTCCGCCGATCGCGACTTTGGCCACCAGGTCGCACTCCCGCGTCGCGCCGCCCAGCTCCTTCGAGGTGAAGGAGGTCTTGGCGCGCTGGATCAGCAGATTGATGCGAGCGTTAACGGCGGTGGCATTGCCGCTCGTCAACGTCACCTGCTGGCCCACGATCGGCGCCAGGTCGCTGTCGAACGCGAGCACGAACTCGACCACGTCCCGGCGCGTCGCATCCGGATTGAGGATGGGGAAGCCCGAGTTCAGCGTCGGGTTGAACACCACCGCGGTGAAGAACCGGAACATCGTGTCCACCGAGCCGTCGTTCACGAAGCCGAAACCACGCACCTGGTCGCCCATGTTGCCGGTATCCGGCGCGCCGAAGAAGTTCACCTTGGGATCGCCGAACATGCCCACCTTCGCATACATATTGCGCAGGTGCGGGATCTTCACGATCTGCGTGATGCCCTCGAAGCTCGCCGAGCCGCCGGTGCCGAAGTAGCCCTGCGACGGATCGAGGCGATGGCAGCCTTCGCACGTGAACGCCGTTTCGCCGGGAATCAGGCCGCCGAGCAGCGGAATCTCCAGGCCGTCCGAGGGCCGCGAGCCGATGTAGAAATTCCGGCCGCGCTGTTGGGCAGCGTTGAGCGAGTTGTCGAGCTTGCGCACCGGATTCGGCGGCGGCAGCACTTGCAGCTGGAAGGTCGTGAACTTCTGCATGTCGGCCGCAGTGGGCTGGCCATCGCGGCCGATCAGGCCCGGGAAAGCCACGATGAAATTGTTGAACGACAGATTGCTGTCGAGCGGAGCGCTGCCGAACTGACCCGTCGCACGATCGCCGCGCCAGTGCATGGCACCGGAGTTATGCAAACCTCGCAGCGTCTGCGTCGTCATCGGTCCTTTCATCGGATGGAATTCTTCGACGTTGTCGGAGCCGTTGATCGGCGACTTCACGCCGAACAGCAATTTGCCGAGCCCGATCTCCAGGTCGCTGGTGAGATTCTTGGGCAGCGGGTTATGCGTGACCACATCGTCGGGATTGCCGAGGTCCCACGCCAGGTCGTCCATGTCGCCGAAGATGTGGCAGCTCGCGCACGATGCTTCGCCGTTGCCAGACAGCTGAGTCGCGTCGTACAGCAGCGGCCGGCCCTGCACGACCGACGCCGGCTCCGGATTCGGCAAGGTCGCAGCCGCCAGCTGCGCCTTGGTCGCGAGGTCGCTGACCTTCACCGAGTTGTCGAAACGAGTTGTGACATACAAGCGGCCGCGAGGCTCATCGAGCACCACCGCGCTCGGTCCACCGCCAGTCACATTGATGTAATTCGCGCTGATGGTGCGCGGATTGAATGAATCGCCTTCCAGCGCACTCGTACTGAAAACACCGATGCGGCTCGATCCAAACGCAGCGACATATAACGTCTGGCCATTCGCAGTCACTGCCATGCCGAGCGGCGTCGACAAGCTGTGATTGCGCGCTGTCGGATCGAAACCCGACGAGCCTGCGAGCTTGGTGTAGTCGATATGTTTGTTGAGGTGGCGCGGCTGCACGCTCGAACCGTTGATCACCGTGATGCGCGTTTCCGCCAGGTGGCCCTGCACGGTGTGGCCGCCGAACTGGCCCGGCCCTTCGAAGCGCACCTGGTTGAACGCCTCGGTGTTGGAAACATACAGCTTGCCGGTCACCGGATTGGTGACCATGTTGAACAACGTGGTGCCGACGTGCGCGTAGCTGGCAGTCTGCGCCAGGCTGCTCGCGTTGACCGCAAACACGTCCAGATCCGGCAAGCGGAATCGCACGGCGTTGTTCCAGTTGCGGCCCAGTTCGTCTTCCCAACGACCGGTGTCGTTTTTGAATTTGACGATCAGCCCGGTCTCGGGCGCTTTTTTACCTTCGAAGTTGGTGCTGGGGCCGGGATTGCCGCCCGGCATGATGGAGAGATTGTCGACGATGCACGGCGTGCTCGGCTTGAAGCCGTCGCACACCATCGGTTCCAGCACGGTCGTAGTCTGGTTGCCCGACTTGAACGCCGCGACGTACACGGTGCTGCCATCGGGGCTGACGGCCAGCGCACGCGGCGTGTCGCTGTAGAAATTCATGATCTTCAGCGGCGTGCCGCCGACCGTCGTGCCGAGGCTGGTCGGATCGAACACCCATACATCGTTGCGTCCGACGCTCGCCGTCGTCAGCTGCGGATCGCCCGCTCCCGGCACGCTGCTGATCGAAGCGTCGGTGCGCTGCTGGCCACGATGCGCCGTCGTGATGAAAGCACGCACAGGCGAGCCGGCGAACACGATGTCACGCGGCTCGTCGCCGACCAGCAGTGTGCGCGTCACGCGCGGTGTGCCGCTCAATGTCACGACGCTGATGCTGTCGGACAGATGATTCACGACCCACACTTCGGAATCGCTGCGTGCAGCGACCGCCACCGGTTCCAAACCCACCGGCACTCGGGCGCGCAGCGCGAGGCCCGTCAGCGTGATATCGAAAACTTCCAGTGTGTTGTCCGGCGTGTTGGTGACGAACAGCCGGGTGCGATCGGGAGATATCGCCATGGGTCGCACGTGACCCGATTCGAATTCGACAAAGTTCGGTGCTTGCGCCATCACAGCGGCGCTCGCGCCCAGTGTTGCGCAGAACAGAATTAACCTTTTGCCAAAGGATCTTCTCGACCGCTCCCGCGACTGGGAGCACATGGCTGTGCCGCTCATGGCTGGTGACTCCCCCTGTGCATCTCATGGATGTGCCGCGCTGAATAGGATTGCGCGGATGACGGGGATCCTAGGCGGCTGCATAATCGCTTCGCCCCCTTCGATCGGAGGGGCGGCCCGACGATAGTCTTCTAGAAACGGATGATTCGGGGGAGAGCGCGTGGCACACCAGCTCACCAGACGCGGCAGCGACCAGGCACGGACGCCGGAAGTCGCGCCACCTGTGGACGACACGACGTCCCACCATCTCATTTATTCCAAGCTGAAGCCGCCTCGCGCGGCGGCGACCTGCATCGCGCGCTCCGCCCTGCTGTCGCGGCTCGACGCAACGTCCAAACAAAAAGTTACATTGCTGACTGCGCCGATCGGCTCAGGCAAAACCACGCTGCTGACGCAGTGGCACGACCATGTAATGAGCGAGCACGCGGTCGCCTGGCTGTCGCTGGACGAAGCCGACGACGATCCGGTGCGGCTGTTCTCCTATTTAATTGCCGCTGTGAGGGTCGTGTGCCCTGCGTTCGACGCTCACATCGCACCTGGGCACGATGCCGGCGATGCGCTGGGCGCGAGCTCATCGATATTCATATCGGCACTCGGACGCATCGAGCGGCCGCTCACACTGGTGCTGGATGATGTGCAGAATGTGAGCTCACCGGCACTCGTGCGGGCGTTGGACACACTACTGCAACGATCGCCCGAGCACGTGCGCTGGATTCTGTGCGGCCGGGGCATGCCAACTTTACACATGAGCCAGCTGCGGCTGAACGATCAGCTCGCAACGCTGGGCGCAGCCGAGCTCAACTTCGATCTCGGCTCCATCGTTCAGCTGGGCGAGAAGCTGTGTGAGCGCACGCTCAGCGAGCAGGAGGCTGCATGCATTCTGCGTCGGACGGAAGGTTGGGTTGCCGGCGTAAAACTCGCACTGCTCGCCGACGCAGAACCGCGTGACGGAATCGGCGACTTCAACGGTTCGCATCACGAGGTGGCGCGCTATCTCGGCACGTCGGTGCTCCAGGAGCAAACACCGGAGCTGCGTGACTTTCTCTTGGCCAGCAGCGTCGCCGAACGCATGACCGCTGAGCTGTGCAACGCCTTACTCGGCATCAACGACAGCCAGCGGCTGCTGGAGCAGCTGGAACGCTCGGAGCTGTTCATCCAGCCGCTGGACAGCCACGGACATTGGTATAGATATCACACGCTGTTTCTGGATTTCCTGCGCAGCTATTTGCGTCACGACATGGCGCGCCTGTGTCTGCTTCACGAGCGTGCCAGCCGCTGGTATGCCGAGCATCAGCTGTACGAGGAGGCGCTTCACCACGCGTTTGCGTCCAATAACGAAGAATGGCGCCTGGAATGTTTGGAACGTTGCATCTGGGCCTGGCTGCGTGCGGGCGAAACGGTCGCGGTGATCCATTGGACGGGCAAGCTGCCTCATGCCGTCCTGCTCTCTCATGCCGGCATTTGCATCGTTCACATCGCCAGCTTGATTCTGTCGCGTCGGTTCGACGATGCCGCCGTCATCCTGCGCGAGGTCGATGCGAATACGACCGTCCAGCGCGCCATCGGCGAAGTCCACTTGCGGTTGTTACATGCGATGCTCACTGTGCTGGCCGACACGGGCAAGCACGCTGAAATCGTTTCCGCCGACAGCTTGCGCGACCAAGGAGCGGACAGCTTTCTGATCGGCATTCTGCTGACGTTGCATGCTTACGCGATGCTTCGGCTGAACGAGTTCGACAAGGCGTGGCGGCTTGCGATTCGCGCGCGGGAGATCTTCGAGCCGATCAGTCATTACAGCCTGGGTTACGCCGAGGTTCTCGCTTCATTGGCCGAGCGGGCCCAAGGCGACTTGAAATCCGCTTCCGCTCGCTGCGAACGTATGTTCGCGCTCGTGCGCGGTGGCCATCGCAATCCAGCTTGGGTGAATGCGGCCAATGCGCTCGCCTATGTTCGTTATGAAGAGAATCACCTGGCCGAAGCGGAAGCGCTTTGCACCGAAGTGCTGCCCTTCCTGAGCGGCGCCTCGACCATCGAGAACATCGTCATCGCGTATGTGACCTTGTCGCGCATCAAGTCGATTGGCGGCCAACACGACGAGGCGCTGCAGCTGCTCGACTATCTCCACAGCGTGCTCGAAGGCGGCACGCATACGCGATTTCTTGCTCAGGTGTGCGCGGAGAAGATTCGTTTGTTTCTCATGCAGGATAACCTGCAGCGAGCTCGTGCTGTGGCGCTGGAGTTTGGATTGCAAAGGCTGGCACGCGCCGGCGAGTGGCGTCGGCCCCGTGCTTACGATGAGGCTTGGGAAAGATTCGGCTCGGCTTACGCAGCCTTGCTGATCAAACAACGCCGCTTCGATGAGGCTCGCGGCATTCTATCCACGCTTCGTGACAGCGCTCGCGATGTTGGTTACGTTTATCGAGAAGCGCCCCTCGAAGCGGCGCTCGCCGGCTGCAACTGGCACGCTGGCGACATCACCGCCGCCTTCGAATGTTTGAATCGCGGCTTCTCACTCACTCGCGGCCACGGCTTCAGCCGCAGCGTCTTCGACGAAACCCCTGCGATGATACAAGTCATCGCCGCCGCCCTCGAAGGCCGCAAACTCCGCTGCGCCCTGCCCACCCACTACTTCTGCAAATTCGAAAACGTCTTCGCCCAACCTCGCGGCCCCGTCACCCCGCTGCTCGGCAAACACACCCTGCCCCTCGAACCCCTCACCGAGCGCGAAATCGACATGCTCCGCCTGCTCGCCCAAGGCCTCAGCAACCACGAAATCAGCGAACGCTCCCGCATCGCCTTGTCCACCGCGAAGTGGCATCTGAAGAATGTGTTCGCGAAGCTGGATGTGAGTACCAGGACGGGAGCGATTGCCAGGGCCAGGGAGATGAGGTTGATCGAGTGAGCCGCGTCACCCGCATCCATGTGCTCTACCCAACGATGTAGAAGTACTCGATGGTTTCACTATCGCCGTAGACGTCGCAAGTGCCGGTGCCACGGATGACGACCGTACGATCCGCCGCCTCGGCCGCGATGAGTCCGGCGAGCTGGCTGCGCCCACCGGGAGTCGTGGAATCCAGAGCAAAGCGTCCCGCCACAGTCGCGCACGCCGGTGCCGACGAGCGGCTGCCGGTGGTCGTCACCAGCACCGCGCCGTTCTTCATGAAATGAAGGTCCAGCAATTGCCCTTCGTAGGCGGTGCTCGACTGCGCCGAGGCGGTGACGGCTAGTGCGAAGAAGAAGCCAGCCGTGCGACAAATCCGTTTCATAGCGATCTCCTGTGCGTTTGAATAACTTGCAGTCGGCAATGCATTGCTGTCAACGATTTTCGCTGCCGGCCAGGCATCAGTTCGCCGGCCGCAGCCGCCGCTATAGCCCTGGGTGCGCCTGGATGGTATTCCTATCGTCTTCGGGGATCAGGCGAGGCCGGAATGAAAAAGCTGCTACTCCTTTTGCTCGCGTCGACGTCGGCCTTTGCGGCGGCTCCGCCGAATGAACCGACGGCGGTCATATCGAACATCATGATCGTGGACGGCACGGGTGCGCCGGCGCGCAAGGGCGCGGTGCGCTTTGCCGACGGGCAGATTCTCGACGTGGGCGATGTCACGCCGGGGCAGACGGAAATCGTCATCGACGGCGGGGGCAAGACGCTCGCACCGGGGTTCATCGATACTCACAGCCACCACGACGAAGATATTCCCAAATCGGGCGATCTGGTCGCGGCAATCAGCCAGGGCATCACGACGATCATCGTGGGCCAGGACGGAACCTCTGAATTCCCGCTGCGGGACTTTTTCGCGAAGCTCGAAAAGACGCCGGTCGCCGTCAACATCGGCTCGTACTCCGGCCACAACACTCTTCGCGAACACGGCATGGAGGCTGCTCGACGCCCAGCGACCGACGCAGAGATCGCGCAGATGAGTCGCTTGTTGGAAGACGACATGGCCGCGGGCGCGTTTGGCCTGTCCACCGGGTTGGAATATGAAACTGGCAGCTTCTCTACTTCAGCCGAAGTCATCGCATTAGCGCAAGTGTCCGCACGCCTGGGCGGTCGTTACGCAAGTCACATTCGCGACGAAGAAGCCGGCCTGATGGCAGCGTTGCAAGAAGTGATCGACGTCGGCAGGGAAACGCACGCGCCAGTGCATGTGTCGCACATGAAGATCGGCGCCCGCAAACTCTGGGGCACGACCGATAAAGTGCTCAAGCTGCTGAACGACGCTCGCGCCGCCGGCGTGGATATCACGGCCGACGTGTATCCATACACGTACTGGCAGTCGACGATGCGCGTAATGTTTCCTAACAAGACCTACGAGGACCGCGCCGGGTTGGCGAACACCTTCAAGGAGTCCACGCCGCCGGAAGGTCTGTACTTCGCGCGTTATGCGCCCGACCCGAGCATCGTCGGCAAGAACCTGGCGCAGATTGCCAAGGATCGCGGCAAGCCGGCGGCCGACGTCTATATCGAGCTGATGAAAGCGGTGATCGATTACGAAGTAGCGCACCCGGACGAAAAGGAGGTCGAAGCGGTGATGGGCTACAGCATGCATGAAGACGACGTCACGCACCTGCTGGCCTGGGAATATTCCAACATCTGCTCGGACGGCTCATCGCTGGGCCACCCTCGCGGCTACGGCACATTCCCACGAGTGCTCGGTCACTACGTGCGCGAGAAGAAGGTCCTGACTTTGGAGCAGGCCGTGTACAAGATGACTGGGCTGGCCGCGAAGGACTTAGGGCTCAAAGATCGCGGCATCATCGCGCCGGGCGCGCATGCCGATCTCGTGCTGTTCGATCCGGCCACCGTCATCGATCGCGCCACGATGCAGAATCCGAACGCGCTCTCAGTCGGCATCGACAAAGTCTGGGTGAACGGCCGGCTCGTGTACCAGGAGCGCCGGAGCACCGGTGCGCACGCCGGGCAGGTCATTCGCGCTACAAAAGTTTCGCCATAGCAGTGGTGCAGCCCAAGCACTACCCTATTCTCGGTTGGCAACCGCGTGACCCCATGCAACGGGTAGCATTGGGTTCATGAGCGAAACAGCCAGTCGAAAAATGTATGCTCCCGGCGCCTATGCCGCGAGCGATCCGGCGGCGATCATCGCGAAGTATCCGTTCGCGCATGTCATCACCTCCGCAAACGGCGAATCCTTCGCGACACCGACGCCGGTTTTATTCGAGACCGATGACACGCGTTCGACGCTGGTCGGGCACATGGCGCGCATCAATCCGCATGCGCAGGCGCTGCATGCCAATCAGCCGGTGCTGGTTGTGTTCTCGGGCCCGCATACATATATTTCCGCCAGCTGGTATCGCACCTTGCTGACGGTGCCGACCTGGGACTACATCGCCGCCCAGGTTCGCGGCCGGCTCGATCCGATCGACGACGATGAAGACCAGCTCGCGGTGCTGCGCCGGGTTGCTGAGGTCGCAGAGCGAGGGAACGAAAATCCGTGGACGCTGGAGCAGGCGCCGCCCGGCAAGGTGCAACAACTGCTGCCGCGAATCCGCTCGTTCCGAATCACAATCGAGCGCATGGAAGGCGTCACCAAGCTCAATCAAACCCACCCCGCCTCCGACCGCCTGCTCGTCATCCAGCAACTGCTCGCGCGCAACGACTCGGACAGCCGAGAGATCGCGCGCTTGATGTCGCATCTGCCTCAGTGACTCTTCACGGGTCCACGTGGGTAAAGAGCTTGTTGGTGATCAGCCAGCGCTCGCCGTTGTGCATGAGGGCGAGATAGTCGAGATAGTTGTAACCCAGCATCGGGCAGCGGGCGCGTACGTATGCAATGTGATTCAGCAGTTGAATGTCGAGCGTTTCCATCTGGAACGGCTCGCCGCGCGCATGCGGTGACTGGCGGTTCGCCACCGCGTTGACAAACCCTTCCAACGTATTCTGATACGGCGCGCCGCGGATCTCGCCGAAGAGCTGCGCTTGCGGATGGAAGACCTGGCGCAGGCGCTCGGGATCGCCGTGATACAGGCCTTCGTAATACGTTTTCAGCAGCGCGTGGATTTCCTGGTGTGCTTGCACGATCCAATCCTGACCGCCGCGAATGGCGGAAATGTTGGCAATGCACGGAGCATTTGCCAGCCGACGAGTCCGGCGAGGATTGTCACGAGATCGGACGGTGCGTTGGTTGCCAAGCGCGTCGGGCTCGGTGTGCCCGAGTCACCGCGGCTTTTTACAATCGAGCGTTGGATGCGCCTGTCGCAGCTTGATGATCTCCATCAACTGCCGATCGCGCTCTCGTTCGAGCTCCGCGGTGTCGCGCCCAGCGACTTCAGCGTGCACACCGGCTGCGATCTTCTCGCAAACATCCACTGTCAGGGTTGGATTGCCCAACGTCGCCCAGCGCCGCTCCTGGCCGGGCCCGGTGTGGCGCAAGTAATGATCGATGCCGCCTTCGCCGCCGCCGATGTGATAACCGAGATTCGCGCCCATGACGGACCAGCGCAACGCCGGACCATGAATGAGCACCTTGTCGATGTCTTCCACCTCGGCGGCGCCCTCAGCGACCAGGTGCACCACCTCTCGCCATAAAGCCGCCGCCAGGCGATTGCCGATGTGACCTGCCACTTCCTTTTTCATGCACACCGGCACACGACGCAGATCCGTAAAAAACTTCACGGCTCGATCCAGCACGCCGGCGTTGGGACAAAACAGCTCGACCACTGGCACGAGATGCGGAGGATTGAATGGATGCGCGATGACGAAACGCTCGCCATGCTTCAAGCCGGCGCCGAGTTGTGACCACGTGAACGAGGACGTGCTGCTGGCGATGACGCAATCGTGCGTCACCGCGGATTCGACGTGCTGATAGATCTGCGCCTTCAGCTCCAGCTTCTCAGGCGCGTTTTCCTGCACCCAATCCGCGCCCCAGAGCGCTTCCTCGATGCGCTCGCAGACGATGACTTCGGCAGCCTTCGAATCGCCGAGCTCATTCAATTGCTCGCGCGCGCGCTCGACCTTCGGCGCGAATGAAGCTCGGGCATCGGGAGAAGGATCCCAAGCCCGCACGCGATGCCCGCCGACCGCGGCAAACAACGCCGCCCAGCTGGCACCGACCGATCCGCATCCGATGATTGTGACGTTCACACGCACATGATAGGCCACCTAGTTAGCTGTAGTAACCCATCACGGCCTTGATCTCGACAAACTCCTTGAAACCCTCGCGGCCCCACTCGCGCCCATTGCCCGACTGCTTGTAACCGCCGAACGGCGCGAACGGATCGCGTGCGGCGCCATTCAGGTGAATCATGCCGGTGCGAATGCGAGCCGCAACGCGACGCGCATGCTCGATGCTGCTGGAGTGAATGTGCCCGGACAGGCCGTACACCGAATCATTGGCGATGCGAATCGCTTCTTCTTCGTCCGCGTAGGGAATCATCACCATCGCCGGGCCGAAGATCTCCTCGCGCGCGATCACCATGTCGTTGTGCACGTGACTGAAGATCGTCGGCTTGACGAAGTAGCCGCGCTCGATGCCGTCCGGCCGTCCCGGCCCGCCGATGACCACCTTCGCTCCTTCCTCAATGCCCTTCTGCAACATCGCCTGCACGCGCTCGAATTGCAGTTTGTTTGCTACTGGACCGGTGGTCGTGCCTTTGGCCTTCGGATCGCCGACGACCAACTTCTCCGCCGTCCTTCGCGCGATCTCCACTGCTTCGTCATAACGTTTCGCCGGGACCAGCATGCGTGAAGGTGCATTACACGACTGCCCGCTGTTGATCATCATCCAGTTCACGCCGTGCGCAACCGATGCGGCTAGATCTGCATCTTCAAGAATGATGTTCGCCGACTTGCCGCCCAACTCCTGCGACACGCGCTTCACCGTCTCCGCGGCAGCCTTCGCGACCAACACGCCCGCTCGCGTCGAGCCGGTGAACGACACCATGTCGATATCGGGATGACGTGAGATGGCCTCGCCGACATTCGGGCCGTCGCCATCGACCAGATTGAATACGCCTTTGGGCACACCTGCTTCCGCAAGGATCTCGGCGAAGATGTGCGCACAGATCGGCGCAACTTCACTCGGCTTGAGCACGACTGTGCAGCCAGTCGCGAGCGCGGGCGCGACCTTGCACGCGATCTGGTTCAGCGGCCAGTTCCAGGGAGTGATCAAGCCGCACACGCCGATGGGCTCGCGACGAATCTGAGTCGTGCCGAGGCGCTCTTCGAATTCGAAATCTTTCAGAATCGTCAGCGCGGTCGAGAGATGTCGCAGACCGCTGCCCGCTTGCGCCTGCATTGCCAGTTGCATCGGCGCGCCCATCTCATCGGACACCGCCCATGCGAGGCGGTCGATGTTTGCTTCGTAGACTTTGACGATGCGTTCGAACAGCGCGATGCGTTCGTCACGCGAGGTCTGCGAATAACATTCGAATGCGAGCTTGGCCGCACGCGTGGCGGCATCGACGTCTTCGGCGGTGCCCAGCAGGATGCGACCGATCGGCTCCTCGGTCGCCGGATTGATCACCAGCGATTCCTTGCGACCCGTCGGAGCCATCCACTCGCCGTTGATGAAGAACTGCCTGCAGTCGTACATGAGGTCCCGCCGCGAGGGGCGTTGGAGTTGTGGATCTCGAGTACAACACACGGCGCCAGAGGAGCGTGGCGCCATCGATGCCATCAGCGTTGCCGGCAAGACACCGGCGTTCGTTCGTCTAGCCGGTTTTGCGGCTGCCGCGGCGGGCGAGCCAAAGCACGAACAGCCCGAAGATCAGCAGCACCCCGCCCCACCAAACATTGATGTGTGCGGCGTGTTCGGGTGCGGTCGCATTCCCTTGCGTCAGCCCGTGACCCAACAACAGCGCGCCGATCATCGCGAACAGCAGCCCCAAGGGCCAGCGCACATCCAGACCTGCAGGTTGGCTCATGGCCCTTCCTCACCAAAAGATCAAATTCAACACGAGCGTGAAACCGAGCACGATCGCGCCGAGCGGCGCCGGCCTTCCATACCAGGGCACGCCGGGCTCCTGCGGCTTCTCGGTGAGCGAATACACCAGGCCGACCAGCTCTTTGTCATCGCGCGGGCGCGTCAGCAGGCTGATGACGATGGTCAGCACCAGGCACACCGAGAACGCAAAGATCGCGGTCCAGAAGTTCTGCGCCATTTCGCTCGGGTAGCTGTGAATCGCATTCAGCCAGCCGCCCTTCACGCCGACGACTGCACCCTTCGGCAGGCTCAGCCCGTGATGAAGTGCGGCCGCGACCGTGCCGCCCAACAAACCGAAGAACGCACCGTGCCCGGTGGCTCGTTTCCAAAACATTCCCAACAGGAAGGTGGCGAACAGCGGCGCGTTCACGAACGCAAACAACAGCTGCAACATATCCATGATGTTGTTGAAGCGATTCGCGACGTATGCAGCGGCGACGGACAAGCTCACACCAACGACGGTCGCGATGCGCCCCATGTTCAAGTAATGCGCGTCACTGGCGCCGGGGCGGATGTACGATTGATAGATGTCGTAGGTCCACACGGTATTGAAGGCGGTGACGTTGCCCGCCATGCCGGACATGAAGCTCGCCATCAACGCAGTGAGCCCGAGACCCAACATGCCGTTCGGGAAATATTCGGTCAGCAGCATCGGAATGGACAGATCGTAATTGAGCGAGCCGTCCGCCTTCTGCGGAAGCGCGAAGCCGGTGACATCCGCATGCTGCGTGAGAGCGATCGCGATCATGCCCGGCAGGATCACCAGGAACGGAAACAACATCTTCGGCACAGCGGCGATCAACGGTGCACGCCGAGCGGCCGACATGGAATCCGCTGCCATCGCTCGCTGCACGACCAGGAAGTCCGTGCACCAGTAACCGAACGCGAGCACGAAGCCCAGGCCCATCGCAATTCCGAACCATTCGACGCCCATCGGATTGGAGCTCGCATCGCCCGCCGTGCTCCAGGTCTGCGTCCAGGCACCGGCTTCATACCCTCGCGAAATCGCCACCTCGTGCAGCGTGGCCGTGAGCCCGGACCAGCCGCCGACATCCTGCAAGCCGAGGAACACCAGCGGCGCAAAGCCGAACACGATCAGGAAGAACTGCAGGACTTCGTTATAGATGGCGGACGTCAAGCCGCCGAGCAGGATGTACAGCAGCACCACGCCGGCCGACACCCAGACACTGAAGGTGAAGTCCCAGCCGAGCAGCAGGTTCAACAACAGCCCCATCGCGTACATGGAGATGCCGGAGGAGAAGATCGTCATGCATGCGAAGGAGATCGCATTGAATCCGCGCGTTTTCTCGTCGAAGCGCAGCTTCAGATATTCCGGCACCGAGCGCGCCCGCGAGCCGTAGTAGAACGGCATCATGAAGATGCCCAGGAACACCATCGCCGGAATCGCGCCCATCCAATAGAAATGACTGGTCGCCATGCCGTATTTGGCACCGGACGCCGCCATGCCGATCACTTCCTGTGCGCCGAGGTTGGCGGACAGGAACGCCAGCCCCGCCACCCACGCCGGTATCGAGCGCCCCGACAGGAAATAGTCCTCGCTGCTGCGCATGTAGCGCTTCAGGGCGTAGCCGATTCCCAGTACGAAGACGAAGTACAGGACCAGAATCGTCCAATCGATCGCGGTTAATTTCATTAGAATTCAAGAGTCACGTCGAGGAGATGGGGCCGGAGCTTAGTTGATACGACGTGCTGACTTCCAGCACCGTGCCTGCCCATGGATCCCCCTTGCGGCAGCTCGCCCTGGTACGCGTCTTTAATCAGACAATTAGCGTATTTGTATTATATATAGCACCGAAGCGGCGAACGCAAGCCGCCTCATTGGTAGGCCCGACGACAGCCAGGCTCCCGATACGTCGCGGAGTGCCGTTGCGCGCCGCTGCTGGCGGAAACGCTCGCCTCTGCGGAACCGGGCGACACTCGCACCAAGGCAGTCGCAATGCCTGCTTCAGTCATCAGCTTGCTAGATCCGACGATCGCGAACCGTCCGCCCGCGCTGAATTCGATCTCGCGATTGGACACCGGAACGGTCGTGCCATTGCTATCGAGCAAGCGTGCGCGCACGAACAGCAGATCGCTGCGCTCGGCGTCGGCGCAGACACCAGCGTTATCGAATTCGATTCCGATGCTCTCGATCGCACCGGGCGTCGTCACACGATGACGTGCAACGCTGCGGCCGCCGATGTATCCGACCGCTTCCAACGAGCCCGGGGTGAACTTGCCGAGTTCGAACGTGAACGGCGGATGACGCAGATGATTCGACATCCGATCGGCATCGGGCCGCTGCCGCCCGACGCTGCGGCCATTCAGCAACAGCTCGACTTCATCCACGTTGCCGTACACGCGCACATCAGTGCTGGAATCCGGCTGCCAGTAGCTCGCGATGAAAACTTCCGCACCGCTGCCGTACAGGGGCGATCCCTGATCGGCATCGCGCTGGGAGCGGAAAAAGTAATAATTGAACTTGGGCACGCGCTCCAGCGACATCAGCCCCGATGCTTCCAGGTCGTCGGCGTAGCCGCGGTTGTAATCGAACATCACCCAATACGCGTCCGCGAACGCCGGCGTGTTGAAGTTGTCGTTGTGAGCTTCCTGATTGTTGGTCGCTTGCTGCAACAGGCGCGCTTCGCCGGCGCTCAGCAGCTGACGACTGGTTCTCGCGTCGGGCTGCAGGTTGCCCCACGCCTGCTGATTGAAGCCGGCATTCAGTGCGTAATATTCCCAATCGCCGTATTCGGACACGAGATACGGTCGATCCGGCGCCTGGTAGTGCTGCACGCGATGCTGGCGCGCTTGAAGGTAAATGTCATAACCGTCGTTCTGCCAGCCGGCCGAGAACGCCTGGTCGCCGGGATATTCTTCGTGAACGGCGCGCTGGAACTCCTGCACCAGTGCTTTGGGCATCTGCGTCTCGTTGAGCGAGCATTCCCACAGCATCGAGCTGGGATGATTGCGGTCGCGGCGCACGAGGTCACGGCACGTCTGCAGCACCTGCTGCTCGAAGCGAGGATCGTCGTTATAGAACTGCCAGCCCAGCACCGAATTCAACAGCACCAGCCCGAGTTCATCCGCGGCCGCCATGAAATATGGTGAGTGCGGGTAATGAGACAATCTCACGAGGTCGAATCCCGCCTCCTTGATGCGGCGAGCATCACGATAATCCGCCGCCCGGGAGATCGCATAACCGACGTATGGATACTCCTGATGCCGGTTCACACCGCGTAGAAACATCGGCTCGCCGTTGATCTTGAGTCGGGCGCCTTCGAATTCGATGCGACGAATGCCGATGCGGGTGCGGCGCTGATCGATGACTTTGCCGTTGACTTCCACCGCGCTGACCAGGTCATAGAGAGCGGGCGAATTCGGCGACCACAGTGCGGGCTGCGAGACTGGCACGTCGACGTTCACATCGATGGCGCTGCCCTGCTGCAATTTCGAAGGCTCGGATGTCGAGGAGGCCACTGCCTTTCCTTCGCGCCACAGTGTCTGCTTGACGAGAAACGTCGCGAATCCCTTGCCGTCGTTGCGCACCTGAGTCTTCACCGCCACTTTTGCGCGCTCGCGGCTCACCTCGGGATAAGTGACGAACACGCCGCCGCCGGCGACCTGGTTCGCGAGCATTTCATCCGTGATGTGCAGGGGCTCCTTCACGATCAGCGTCACGTCTCGATACAAGCCGCCGTACGTGTTGAAATCCAGGACGTGCAGCGCCTTCGGGCCGGTGATTGCGTTGTCACGCGTGTCCAGCCAGACAGTCACGACGTTCGGCGCATCAAAGCGCAAACGGTCGCTCAGGTCGGCAACGAACGGCAAATAGCCGCCGAGATGCGTCAACAGCTCTTTGCCGTTCACGCTGATGCGAGCAATGTTCATCGCGCCGTCGAAGCGCAGCCAGACGCGTTTGCCGCGCCATGCCGGATCGGCCTTGAATTCCTTGCGATACAGCGCAATCCCTTGCCACTGGTCGTTGACGATGCGCGGCTCGATGCGAGCGGTATGCGGCAGCGTCACCGCTTCCCACTGCGCTGCCGGCACCTTCTCCGCAGCGACTTCGTCGGTCTCGCGCTCGAAGCGATGAAATTGCCAGCCCTGGTTGAAGTTACCAGGCCCTTCCGACACTCCGGCGTGGGCGCTGCACGCCCATGACAACAAGGCCAGCATGACCGCCGGCGCGAATGAGAGCTGCAAGCGCATTCCTTCCCCCCTGGATGAGCGCGGACTTTACACGAAGAATATTAATCATATAAAACGGCAACGAGGTAAGATTGCTCCATGCCAAGCCATTCATCCACTGAAGCCGCCACCCACATCGCCGGGGATTGGGGCACCACTCACCTGCGGCTGCACTTATGTCGTGGCACCTCGGTGCTCGACAAAGCGGGCGGCCCGGGCATCGGCGCGCTGAGCGGCTCCAGCCCCGAATCGATCCTGTTCGATGCGATCGAGCCCTGGTCGAGCAAACATGGCGCGCTGCCGATCTGGCTCGCGGGCATGGTCGGCTCTCGCAACGGCTGGCGCGAGGTTCCGTATGCTGCCTGCCCGGCCGATATCGACCGGCTGCGTGGCGCATTGCTGAAATTCCGGGCGCACGACCATGAAGTGGCAATTGCCGCCGGTGTTTCGTGCACCAATCGGCTCGGCGCTCCCGACGTGATGCGCGGTGAAGAAACGCAGATTCTCGGTGCCATCGCCGCTCAACCGTCGCTCGGTCGTGGCCGTCACATCGTCGCGTTGCCGGGCACGCATACCAAGTGGGCGTTGCTCGACGACGGCCGCCTGCAGTCGTTTCAAACCAGCTTGTCGGGCGAGCTGTATGCCCTGCTCGCCGAGCGCAGCACCTTGCTGAAGGCTGGCAGCGCCGTTGGCAGCGAAAGTGACGAACGCGACGGCTTCGATGCCGGCCTGCGCCGCAGCCGGGAATTATCGAACGTTCCGCTCACTCACCTGCTGTTCGAAGTGCGCTCGCGCCAGTTGATCCAAGGCCTGTCGCCGACCGCAGCCGGCGCATTCCTTTCCGGCCTCATCATCGGCCAGGACGTGCTCGGCGCGGTGCCGTTTTTCAATCAGGCGTCGCCCGGTGCGGCGGTTCCCATCATCGGTGCTCCCAAGCTTGCGGCGCTCTACAGTGCCGCGCTGGCGGCACATGGCATCAACTCATTTGCGCTCGATGCCACCGCATTGACGGTCGCAGGGCTCACGGCCCTGGCGCAATCTGGATCGTAGGAGCTCATCGTGTCATCGCTCAAAGAACTGCCGCCGCTCATCGCCATCCTGCGCGGCATTCGTCCCGACGAAATACTGGATGTGGCGCAAGCGCTGTTCGACGCCGGGATTCGCGGCATCGAAGTGCCGTTGAATTCTCCCGAGCCGCTGGTGAGCATCCAGCGCCTGGCGGAAAAGTACGCTAACGAATGCGTCTGCGGCGCGGGCACGGTGCTGAAGCCGGAACAAGTGGATGCCGTCGCCAAAGCGGGCGGCAAGCTCATCGTCACGCCGAACGTGAACCCGGCAGTGATTCGTCGGAGTGCGGAGTTCGGCCTGCACACGGTGCCCGGCTTCGCCACGGCCACTGAAGCGTTCGCTGCGCTCGATGCCGGCGCGACGGCGCTCAAAATGTTTCCAGCCTCCACTTACGGCGTGCAACATCTGAAAGCGCTGCGAGCGGTGCTGCCTCCGATCAAAGTCTTCGCGGTCGGCGGCATCGGCGTGCGCAACATGCCGGAATGGATCGAAGCAGGCGTCGACGGCATCGCCTTCGGCTCGGAAATCTATGCTCCGAATCGCTCGGCGGCGGATGTCGGCACGCGCGCCAAAGCAATCGTCGAAGCCTGGACGCAAGCACGCGGACGCTGATCATGCGTAAACCCGGCGGACAAAACCTGACCTACGCCATCGTCGAAGAGCTGGGTCATGCCGTCGTCACGCAAACGTATACCGACGACGATCCGTTTCCGATCGAAGCCGAGCTGTGCAAACAATTCGGCGCCAGCCGCACGGTGCTGCGCGAAGCCGTAAAGATGCTGACTGCGAAAGGTTTGCTCAGCGCTCGTCCGCGCCAGGGCACCTGGGTCGAGCCCGAGAGCAATTGGAACCTGCTCGATCCCGACGTGCTGCGCTGGTTGTTGGAACGGAAATTCTCGCTGGACCTGCTCGCAGAATTCACCGAGATCCGCATGGGCATCGAACCGACGGCTGCGATGATCGCGGCTCGCAACGCGACGCCTGAGAGCCTGGCTCACATTCATCACGCGATCGACCGAATGAGGGCGGCCGCGAGGGGCGAAGACGATCCCCTCGCCTCCGATATCGCTTTTCACGTGGCCATCCTGCACGCAACCGGCAATCGCTTTTATTCGCAGCTCGAAGGTGTGATCAGCGCCGCGCTGCGCATTTCCATTCGCCTCACCAATTCGGTGAAAGGCGTGCCGCAGGCCGACGTAAATCTGCACAAGAAAGTGCTGGATGCGATCGAAGCCGGCGAGCCGCAGAAGGCCCGCACGGCGATGGAAAATATCATCAGCGAAGTGCTCGATCTGATCAGCAGCGCGAAACGCCGGGCCGCCAAAGGCGCGAGCGCGTCGCGGGCGGCTCGCTAGCGTCAGCGATCCCCGAGCAGCGCGTACAAGTCCATCTGGCGGCTGTCGCCAATCACCTGTTCGAATTCCAATCCCAATGTCGCGAGCACCGGCTCGGCGACCGGCTTGATCTGCTTGACGACGTAGTGTTCGCGATCCAGCGGGTGCTGCACGTTATCGAGCGGCTCCGGTCCCGCGGTGGTGATGACGTAACTGATCAATCTTCCCAACGGCTGAGTGGACTTTCGCGCGGCGACTACGTGTGGCGGTGTCGTCGCTGTGTATTCTTCGGTGTCCTTACGCAGGTTCTTGCGATAGACCAGCGCATCGTCCAGCTTGCCATCGCGCACTTTGCCGACGATGTCGGCGAGATATACATCGACAGGCTGGTCTGTGAACAGCCGGTGATACAACTCGCGCTGGATCTGTTTCGCGAGCGCGGTCCAGTCTCGCCGCACGACTTCCATTCCCACGAATTGCACGCCGTCGATATCGTCCGCGTTGAGCAAGCCCGCATAACGCTTGCTCGCACCTCGCATACTGTTGCGTGCGCGGGGAAGAAACAAACGCAGGTAGAGCTTTTCGAACTTCAGCTCCATGCGACTCGTCACGCGCCACTGCTCGGCGATGAAGGCCGCAATGTCCTGATTCAGCTTCGCCGCAAGCTGCTTGCCGGTGGCTCGCGCCTGCTCGGCATCGGCGATTCCGGAGCGAACGAACAAGCTGTCGGTATCGCCGTAAAGCACCGTGTACCCGGCGTTCTCGAACCACTGTTTCGACCACAACAAGATCTCGCGCCCGGTCCCAGTGATCGAGTTCGCCAGCGCTGGGTTGTAGAAGCGGCACGCAGGCGTGCCGAGCACACCATACATTGAGTTCATCAAGATCTTGATGGCGTGCGAGGCCACTTCGTCGCCGTTCTTCTTGGCCACTTCACGTCGAGGAAACAACTCGTCCAGCAAGCGCGGCAGAATCGCGGGCTCACGACGAAACGCGCCGCCGGGAGTTCGAATCAAATCTTCTTCGGCCCGCGGCTCGGCGACGTACGAGAGCGGATCGATGTTGAAGGTGCGGATGATGCTCGGATACAGGCTCTTGAAGTCGAATACCCAGACGTTCCTGTGCAGGCCCGTCAACGGTTCGAGCACGTGACCGCCCTGCTGCGCGTCGTACACGCGCGAGTCGCTCGATCGCACCGACGGCGCGACGATGCCCAGTTGCTCCAACTCGGTGAGATACAGGAAATCAAACGACGCGATGCTGGCCGCCACGCGATCCGGCGTCATGCCAGTGAGCTGGCTGCGAGCGATCGCCAGCTGAATGACGTTCAACTTCGCGACAATTTCATACGCGAGCCGAGCGTCCGTGCGCGCGTACAGTGCGAACGCGGGCAAGTCATTTCGATAGTTGTGAATGATCTCGGCCAGGCGATCGCGCACATCGCCCGCGACGGCTTTGCCCTCGCCCAGCACCTCGCGAGCGACTGCATCGAGCGAGTAATCGTCCATGCGGACGAACGCGCCACGCAGCAGGTCGATGCCATCCATGACCAAACGGCCTGGAATGCTCGCCTGCCCGCTGCCGAAATAACCTTCGGCCTTGCGAATGCGAATGGCGCCAGTGTCTCGCCCGAGATGGAACGGATGGCGCAAGCGCAAGGCGATGCGCTGAAGCACCGTGAGATCGAAGTCGACAATGTTCCAGCCGGTGATGACATCGGGATCAAGCCGTCGCACGCGCTCGCAGAATGCGTTCAGCGCCGAATACTCGTCGAGACAACGCGTGGCTTTCTCCGGCATCGGTCGATCGCTGCCGTCGACGATCAGCACTTCGTCGATGTCGGGAGAAAACATCGAGATCGCCAGCAAGCGCTCGCTCTTCGGATCGGTTTCGATATCGAACGACAGCACGCGCGGCTCGATGCGAACATCCGCCGGCCGCAGCACGGGATCGTCGAACACCCACGTGATCTGCTCGCCCGGCGTCGCTTCGCCCTCGATCTCGCAGCCGCCCTTGATGCCTCGCTCGACCAGGTAGCGAATCGCGAACCGAACATCAGCCTCGAATGTTTCGACGCCGATATCGTGCATCCGGTCGCGCAAGCCCGGTACATCGGTGGGCGTTTCCATGTCGAAGCGCGACACGGGCGCGCCATCGAACGTGCGCTTGGGTAGCGGCGTCGGCTGCAGCGACGTGAGCGTGCTCGCACGCTGAACGTCAGCGGTGCGGATATAAAAATGCGGACGCTGGCGATGATCGCGGACCAGAAAGGTGCCGCCACCTTCCAGCCGGCCGTAAATGTGAATGACGGGAATGCGCGTGCCGGCCGGACCGGATTGAACGCGATAACTCGCCTGGAGAATGAAGCCGCGGAGCTTTGCCACGAGGCGAATTGTGCGCTTTTTTGCCGCCCAGGGCGAGCCGCAACGGATACTTGACATCGTCAAGTATCTCGGCGATGTTACCGCCGAGCCTGCTGGAGAGCCGGATGAGCGCGAGCCTCGATACCATCATCGCCGACGTGCGTCAGTTCAACCGCTTTTATACGCGCACCATCGGTGTACTCGGCGAGCATCTGGCCGGCGGCGAGGTCTCGCTGATCGAAGCGCGCGTGCTGTACGAGATCATGCACGGCGATGGCTTGTTGGCAGCGGACCTGGTGAAGCTTCTAGGCGTGGACTTCGGCTATCTCAGCCGCATCCTGGCGTTGTTCGAAAAGCGCGGCTGGATCAAGCGCGAACGTTCCGAGAACGACGCTCGCAAGTCGCACCTTCTGCTCACGCCGAAAGGTCGCAAGGCGTACGCGACGCTCAATCAGCAAGCGAGCGATGAAGTGGCCAAGCTGCTCGCGCCGCTCACCCTGCCCCAACAGCAACAGCTGCAAACACACTTGCGACAAGTGCAATCGCTGCTGAATCCGGCGACGGAGCCGAAGGTGACGCTGCGTACGCATCGCGCCGGCGATATGGGTTGGATCGTCCAACGTCACGGCGCGGTGTACGAGAAGGAATACGGCTTCAACTCCAAGTTTGAAGCGCTGGTCGCCGAGATCTGCGCGAAGTTCCTGCGCGACTATGATCCATCGGCGGAACGTTGCTGGATCGCCGAGCTCGGCGGCGTTCCCGTCGGCAGCATCATGCTGGTCCGCAGTTCGGAGAGCGTCGCGAAGCTGCGATTGTTACTGGTGGAAGACAGCGCTCGCGGTCACGGCGTCGGCCGTGCGCTGGTCGAAGCGTGTGTCAGCTTCGCCCGGCAAGCCGGCTATCACTCCATCACGCTGTGGACCCAGAGCAACTTGATCGCCGCACGCAAACTCTACCAATCGGTGGGATTCGAATGCGTCGGCAGCGAACCGAACGCCAGCTTCGGCCCGGCGCTGATCGCAGAAACCTGGACGATGCCGCTCGATCGAGCCGGGCACCGGGCGTAAAGCGCGAAATCGACGGAACGTTCGCGGGCGCGAAGCGTTGCACCCAGCGGGACGGGTCTGTCCCTTTCAACCGGGTGCATCGAGCTTGAGCCGTCGTAGCTTTTCGTCGCAATTGCGTGAGGGCCTGCCCCATCCTCGAGGTGCATTCTGGGATGGGCGCGGCACGAACTTTTCATTGTTCTCGGCGCACGCCACCAAGGTGGAGCTGTGCCTGTTCGATGCCGACGGCCAGACCGAGCTCGAGCGCATCGAGCTGCCGGAATATACCGATGAGATCTGGCACGGCTATTTGCTGGATGTGGGGCCCGGCACCGTTTATGGCTATCGAGTGCATGGGCCGTACGAGCCTGAGCAAGGCCATCGTTTCAATCCAAACAAACTACTGATCGACCCTTACGCGCGCGAGTTCGTCGGCCAGCTGCGCTGGGACCATGCGCTGTTCGGCTACACCATCGGCGCCGAAGGCGACGACCTGACTTTCGACGAACGCGACAGCGCGCCGTTCGTGCCCAAATGCGTGGTCGCCGATTCGAATTTCGACTGGGAACAATCGGTCAGCCCGCTGGTGCCGTGGGATCGCACGATCATTTACGAGACTCACGTGCGCGGCTACACCATGAAGCACCCCGAGGTTCCTGAGCACCTGCGTGGCAAGTTCGGCGGCCTGGCCGTTCCCCAGGTGATCAAGTACATCAAGTCGCTGGGTGTGACTTCGGTCGAGTTGCTGCCGATTCATACATTCGTCAATGACAGCCTGCTGCTCGACAAGGGCCTCACGAACTACTGGGGTTACAACACCATCGGCTTTTTCGCGCCCGATCCGCGCTATGTGGTCGATCCGCGGCGCGGCGTGCAAGAGTTCAAAGAGATGGTGGCGCGCTTTCATGACGCCGGCCTCGAAGTGATTCTCGACGTCGTTTACAACCATACCGCCGAAGGCAACGAGCGCGGCCCGACGCTGTGCTTCAAGGGTGTGGACAACGCGTCGTACTATCGTTTGATTCCGGACCAGAAGCGCTACTACATCAACGACACTGGCACCGGCAACACGTTGAACATGAGTCACCCGCGCGTGATTCAGATGGTCACGGACAGCCTGCGATTCTGGGTGCAGGAAATGCACGTGGACGGCTTCCGTTTCGATCTCGGCACCATTCTCGCGCGTGAGCCGAACGGCTTCGACAATCAAAGCGGCTTCCTCAAAGCCGTTTCGCAAGATCCGGTGCTGAGCCGCGTAAAGCTGATCGCCGAGCCCTGGGATTGCGGGCCCGGCGGCTACCAGGTCGGCGAGTTTCCGCCCGGCTGGGCCGAATGGAACGATCAGTATCGAGACACGGTGCGCGATTTCTGGCGCGGCGAAGCGTCGGCGGCAAAGTTGTCACCTCGGCTGTATGGCTCGGCGGATATCTTCGGCAAATTCGGCCGCCGGCCATACGCGAGCGTCAACTTCATCACCGCGCACGACGGCTTCACGCTCAACGATCTGGTCAGCTACAACGATCGTCACAACGAAGCCAACCAGGAAGACAACAAGGACGGCCACGAGCACAACCGCTCCTGGAATTGCGGCGAGGAAGGCCCGACTGAGGACGAAGGCGTGAACGCGCTTCGGCAGCGCCAGATCAGAAATTTCCTGGCGACGCTGCTGTTGTCACAAGGTACGCCGATGATGCTCGCGGGCGACGAGTTCGCGCGCACTCAGCAAGGCAACAACAACGCCTACTGCCAGGACAACGACATCAGCTGGGTGGACTGGTCGCTGATCCAGACCAATCAAACCCTGGTGCGGTTCGTGCAGCAGATGACGGCGTTGCGCGCCAAGTTTCCCATCCTTCGCCGCAACCGCTTTCTCTCCGCGCTGGAAAATCCGGACATCGGCTTGAAGGAGATCAGCTGGATCAATGCCTCGGGCAAGGAAATGGAAGCCGAGCATTGGGACGACGACGGCATGCTGTGCTTCGGCATGCTGCTCGACGGTCGTGCACAGGCGACCGGTCTGCGCCAGCGCGGCCAGGACGCAACGCTGCTGGTCGTTTTCAATTCGTTTCACGACCTGGTGGAGTTCACGTTGCCCGGCGACGCTCCCGATGCGCGCTGGACCTTGCTCATCGATACCAACATTCCAGACCTGCCGCACGGTCACAAGGTGCAGTTCCAGACCGGGGAAGTCTACGGCGTGACCGGCCGCTCCCTGCTGGTGTTCAGCCTCGAAGCCCATAGCGACGCGGCCATCGATCGCAGCGTCAAGCCTCGCGCTCGCGCGTAAACTACGCACGAGGCTCGTCCCGGCGAGCCGATCCGGTTCAACTCACCTCTTGGATATGTAATGAGCAAGATCGAACGCTATCAGGTCGGCCCGCGCATGAGCGGCATCGTGGTCCACAACGGCACTGTGTACCTGTCGGGATACGTGGCGGAAAACGCCGCTGGCCAATCGGTGGCCGCGCAGACGGCGGACATTCTCGAACAGATCGACAAGGCGCTCGCCTCGGTCAATAGCGACAAGAGCCGCCTGCTGCAAGCGACGATCTGGCTCGCGGACATGAGCACGTTCGCGGAAATGAATTCGGTGTGGGACAAGTGGGTCAGCCCCGGCAACACGCCGGTCCGCGCTTGCGTGGAAGCGAAGCTGGCGCAGCCCAAGTGGACGGTCGAGATTCGCGTGATCGCGGCCCAGTAAATCGCGTCGATGGCGGACGCGGCATTCGCCCGTCCGCCTCAGCTGCGGGGCGCAGCCAACAAGATCTCCAGAATCTGCGCAGCCAGCGCTCTCGCCCCACCTTGAGTGTTCGCCAGCACCACGACCGTGGTCTTGGAATCGACGACGTACGTCAGGCTGGCTTCGAAGCCTTCGATGCCGCCGTCGTGATTGATGAACCGATGACCCTGCTGCTCCAGCAGGTGCAGGCCCAACCCATATTTCGCGTCTTCCTGACCTTTCACCGACGCGGGCGTCGTCATCTCTTTGTATGAAGCAGCGCTGAGCACTCGACCGCCGTGCAGCGCCGCTGTCCATTTGATCAAGTCACCCGCCGTGGAACGGATCGCCCCCGCCGCGTGCGGCACGCTCATGTGGATGTAATCAGCGTTCTCGAATACACCCTTCTGCGTTGGATGCCGAACGTATCCACTCGCGCGTCGAGGTACGGTTTCGTCATTGTTGTCGACTGCCGTATGTGTCAACCCTTGCGGCTCGAACAAACGTTGTCGCGCGAACTCGCGGAAAGTCTGGCCGCTCACTTGCTCGATCACGGCGCCGATCAAGAAGTAGTTGGAGTTGCTGTACTCCCAGCGTGTGCCAGGGTCGAAGTCATATCCCAAGCCGGCGAGGTGTTTCACCATGTCGGGCACGGCGATGCCCATGCGGACGATGGTTCGTTCCGTCGGGCCCGGATAGCTGTGAACCCCGGAGGTGTGATTCATCAGCTGTCGCAATGTGACTTCGCTGGCCCGAGGATAGTCTGGAAGGTACTTTGCCAGCGTGTCATCGAGCGACAGTTTCTTTTGCTCGGCCAGCAGCAGCACGCCGGCCGCGGCGAACTGTTTGGTGATGGAGCCGACGCGGAACACGGTGTCCGTGGTCACCGGCGCGCTCCATTCGATGTTGGCCAGGCCATAGCCCCGCTCGAATGTCGAGCTGCCCTGCTCGCCCACGCCAACGACCAGACCAGCCGCGACTCCATCGGCAATTGCCTGCCGGGCAAGCGCGTCGATGCGCGATTCGATCTCCGGCGTGAGCGCCCAGGTTGGCGATCCGAACAAGGCGGCCGCAACTGCCAGGAACATCACGATCCATCGCGCCGGTGTTGACAGATCTCCTGGGCAACGTTGCCGATGCATCGGCGGCGCTACGCGCCGCACCATGACTCTATCTGCGGGGTTAACTACGCATTGCTGAGCAGTCTTTACCACTGAGGCTCCCTACTAGCTGACCCGCCAACAAGGAGCCGCGGCCCCTTCCGGATTGATTCACGCAATGTTTCATCGTAACGACCGGGAATGGAAGCTTCGGCCGCTGCTTTCTGCAGCGCTGCTCGCATTGGTGCTGGCGATTCCGGCATCCCAACACCCCGATCCCGCCGTGTCCACCAAAGCCGGCGAGTGGAGCCGTCTGGTGCTCGAAGATGGCTCCATCCTGACGCTCGGCCCGCGCACCGTGCTCACCTATTCGCTCTCGCCGCAGCGACGCTCGATCCACCTGGTCAGCGGCGAAGCCTTGTTCAAGGTGAAAAAAGATCCGAGCCGTCCGTTCGTCGTAGAAACGCCGGTCGGCTGCGCCCGAGCGCTGGGCACGATCTTCTCTGTGAGTCATCAGCTGCGAACCACCGCCGTCGTCACCCAGGAAGGCATCGTCGGCGCCGCCCGCCTGGACGCCGCCGCCGATCCTGGCTGCTCGCGCAACACCATTCGTCTGTTTGCCGGACAAAAAACCGTCATCGAAAGCTGGACTCCCCTGGTCGCGCGCGCCGTCGATACGGCGGTCGAGCATGCGTGGACCCACCGGGAAATCATTTTCACCGGCCAGACCGTCGAGCAGGCGCTGAGCGAATTCAACCGCCGCAACTGGGTCCAGCTCGACATGCCCAGCGACTCCGATGTCCTGCAAATCCAACTGTTCGGCCGCTTCCCGCTCGACGACCCCGAGCACTTCGCCCGCTACCTCGAAAACCAGCTGCGCTGGCGGAAACAGCAGCACTGACGGCGCTCCGCAGAATCAAATAATCAAACAGCGACCAGCCCTTCACTCTCCTCCTACACGCCTGAAGGCCCCGGGCACGTTGACCCGACCAAAACGCTCTGACACCGTCGGGAAGATCGAAGCGCTGTAAAAGGTGGACGCGTCGCATGCGTCGGGTATTGGTCAGCGGCATCACCGGACATCTGGGTCGCGAGGTTGCACAGCAACTGTCACAACGGGGCATCGAGGTTTGCGGGCTCACACGGCAGCTCATCCCTCGATATCACGCACTCCACCAGGTCGCGCGCCTGATCCAGATAGACAGCTCCACCAGCAGCGTCCTCAGCGCGTTCGAGCAAACAGATCCGGACGGAGTGATTCATCTGGCCGGGCTGTCCCGCAGGGACCATCGCCCCAGCGATATCGAGCCTTTCGTCGAAGCGAATATCTTGCTGGGAACACAGCTGCTCGAAGGCATGCGCCTCGGCGCGTGCCGCCGATTCATCACTGCCGGCACCTACTTACAGCACTACGACACCGACGGCTTCCGCGCCTTCAATCTCTATGCAGCGACACGGCAGGCCTTTGAGACATTGTTACAGTTCTATGTCGATACATACGACTTCGCAGCGATGAGGCTGACGCTCGCCGATATATACAGCGAGCACGACACCCGGCCAAAGCTCATGACCGATATCGCCAAAGCCTGGGCGAGCTCGGCGCCGGTGAACCTGCGAGATCCTGAAAGTTACGTCGATCTGATTCATCTCGAAGACGCAGCGGGAGCGTTTCTTCAGGCGGCATCACTGCTCGAAAGCGGCGGCATTCCCGAGCATACATTCGCACGTTATTCCGTCAGCTCCGGCGAGGACATTACTGCGCTGGAGTTGGTGCATCGGTTCGAGCGGCGCGCTGGACGTAATCTGCAGATAGCGCGTGACAGTGCACCCTCGCCAGCACGCAGGATCAAGCCGCGGCGAGGCGAGGCGGTGCCGGGCTGGAAACCGCGCATTACGCTGGAGGACGGCATCGACCGCATCGTCGCTGCTCATCCGGCGCCGCTGCCAAGCGAGCGACAACCGGGTATCAATCGATAGTAACCGGATCCAAGGAAGACGGAGTCGCCATGAAGGCAGTGATTCTGGCAGGTGGCCTGGGCACTCGCATCAGCGAAGAAAGTCATCTTCGCCCCAAGCCGCTGATCGAAATCGGCGGCCGCCCGATCCTGTGGCACATCATGAAAATATTCTCGGCGCACGGCGTGCGGGAGTTCGTGATCTGCTGCGGCTACAAGGGCTACCTGATCAAGGAGTACTTCTCGAACTATTTCCTGCACATGGCCGATGCGACCTTCGATATCTGCAACAACAGCCTGGAGGTCCATCAGAACTACGCTGAGCCGTGGCGGGTCACTGTGGTGGATACCGGCGTCGACACGATGACCGGCGGGCGTCTGCTGCGCGTGAAGAAATATGTCGGCGGCGATCGCTTCTGCCTGACGTATGGCGACGGCGTCAGCGACATCAACATCGGCGAACTCGCGAAGTTTCACGAAAATCATCAGCGCTACGCGACCGTCACGGCGATCCAGCCGTCCGGCCGCTTTGGCGCACTCGAGTTCGATGGCGATCACGTCAGCCGCTTCGTCGAGAAGCCGCGTGGCGACGGCCGCTGGATCAACGGCGGCTTCTTCATCCTCGAACCGCAGGTTTTCGATTATCTCAATGGCGACGAAGACGTTTGGGAACAGGAGCCGCTGCGGCACCTGGCCGACGACGGCCAGCTGGTCGCCTATCGTCACAATGGCTTCTGGGCGGCAATGGACACACTGCGCGACAAGAATCAGCTGGAAGAGATGTGGGCGAGCAAGAAGGCGCCCTGGAAGGTGTGGCAGTGAACCCGGAGTTCTGGCGCGGCAAGCGCGTGCTGATCACCGGGCACACAGGATTCAAAGGCAGCTGGCTGTCGCTGTGGCTGCAAAAGCTCGGAGCCCAGGTCTTCGGCTACGCCCTGCCTCCGCCAACCCCAGAGAACTTGTTTACGCTCGCGGCCGTCGGCGAGCGCATGGAATCCGTGTTCGCTGACATCCGCGATCGCGAGACGCTGCGACAGGCCTTCGACCGCTTCCGCCCCGAAATCGTCTTTCACCTGGCCGCGCAGGCACTGGTGCGTGCGTCATACACCGAGCCGGTGGAAACATATCAAGTGAACGTCATGGGGACTGTTCACGTGCTCGAAGCGGTGCGTAATGCCCGCAGCTGTCGCGCCATCGTGAATGTCACCAGCGACAAATGTTACGAAAACAAGGAATGGACCTGGGGCTATCGCGAGCAGGATCCCATGGGAGGCCACGATCCCTACTCCAGCAGCAAAGGCTGCTCGGAGCTGGTGACGGCCGCGTATCGCTGCTCGTTCTTCGAGGATGCAACCCGAGACGCAGTAGGCATCGCAAGCGCGAGAGCCGGCAACGTCATCGGCGGCGGCGATTTCTCGAAAGATCGGATCATTCCCGATTTCATGGCGGCGTTCGCCCAGCACAAGCCTTTATATGTTCGCAATCCCGATGCCGTTCGTCCCTGGCAGCATGTGCTCGAACCGCTGTCTGGATATCTGCTGCTCGCCGAGAAACTGTGGGAGCAGCCGCGAGAGTTCGCACAAGGCTGGAACTTCGGCCCGGCCGCTGACGACGTTCGCCCGGTGCGCTGGATCGTCGAACGTTTGAACGTTCACAGCGGTAATCAGCTGCGCTGGGAAATCGACACGCGGCCGAAGCCGCACGAAGCCGGCCTGCTGATGCTGGACAGCGCCAAAGCTCGGATGGTGTTGGGCTGGACGCCGCGCTGGTCGCTGGACCAGGCGCTGAAGATGGTTGTCGGCTGGCACAGCGCGCATCAACGCGGCGAACCGCTGCGGCCGGTCGTGCAACAGCAGATCGACCAGTATCAATCCACCGCCACGTTGCATTGAGCTTACAAGGATCGAACCATGAAGTGTCGTCACTGCCAGGCTCCCTTGACGCTGACGTTTGTCGATCTTGGCAGTGCTCCGCCGTCGAATGCGTATCTCACCGAGGCGGCGCTGAAGAAGCCCGAGCTCTGGTATCCGCTGCGTGTACTGGTGTGCTCCGACTGCCGCCTGGTGCAGACCGAGGACTACGCGGGCGCGAGCGAAATCTTCACCGACTCCTACGCGTACTTCAGCTCATACTCGCGAAGCTGGTTGGAGCACGCCGAGAAATACGTGACTGCCATGGCGGAGCGGTTCGGGCTGAGCGAAAAGTCGCTGGTCGTCGAGCTCGCCGCCAACGACGGTTACTTGCTCCAGTACGTCAAAGCGCGAGGCATTCCGTGCATCGGCGTCGAGCCGACTGCCAGCACAGCGGAAGCAGCGCGCGCCAAGGGCATCGATATCATCGAGAAGTTCTTCGGCGTGCAGCTCGCAGAGGAAATGCTCGCTCGCGGCCCGCTGGCTGACTTGATCGCAGCCAACAACGTGCTCGCGCACGTGCCGGACATCAACGATTTCGTCTCGGGCGTGGCGCTGCTGCTGAAGGAAGACGGCGTCGCGACGTTCGAGTTCCCGCACCTTTCGAACCTGGTCGCCAACAATCAATTCGACACGATCTATCACGAGCACTACTCGTATCTGTCGCTGAGTGCCGTGACCCGCATCTTCGAGCGCAACGGATTGTCGGTATTCGATGTCGAAGAGATTCCAACCCACGGCGGCAGCTTGCGAGTCTATGCTCAACGCAGCGCCGGCCCGCGATCGCGCACGGCTGCGGTCACGAAGCTGCTGGAACGCGAGCGACTGGCCGGCGTTCTGACCGACAGCTACTACGCCGGATTTCAGAGCCGCACCGATCGCGTCAAGAACGATTTTCTGCGCTTCCTGATCGACGCCAAGCGCGACGGCAAGAAAGTCGCGGGCTACGGCGCCGCTGCCAAGGGCAACACCCTGATGAACTACGCCGGCGTGCGGCCCGACTTGATGTCTTACGTGGTCGACAAGAGCCCGGCGAAACAGGGCAAGTTCCTGCCAGGCACACGCATTCCCATCGTCAGCGAAGAACGGATCCGCAGCGAACATCCCGACTTCGTCGTCGTGCTGCCCTGGAATTTGTGGGACGAAGTCACGACGGACTTGAGTTATATCCGCGATTGGGGCGGGCGCTGCGTGCGAGCAGTGCCCGAGCTGCAAGTCGGTTAGATACTCGACAATCCGCCGTCGGCGAACCACGCCGCGCCGGTTACATACGACGCCTCATCCGATGCGAGGAAAGCGATCACATTCGCAATCTCGCGCGCGTCCGCCGCCCGACCCATCGGAATCTTCGCGAGGAACTCGGCCCGCATGGCCGGATCTTCCATCAGCGTCGCCACCAGCGGCGAGTTGGTCGTTCCCGGCAGCACCGCGTTGACGCGGATGTTCTTCTTCACGTAGTCGATCGCGAGGATGCGCATCAACCCGAGCGTGCCCGCCTTGCTAGTGCTGTACGCGGTAAAGGTCGGCGCGCAGCCGAGCGTTCCGGTCGGCGACGCAGTGATGACGACGGCACCGCCCTTGTTGCGTTCGAGCGCCCGCAGCCCGTGCTTGCAGGTTAGAAACATGCCGGTGAGGTTCACGTCCATGCACTGCTGCCACGTCGCCAGATCGAGATCGGCAGCGACGGTATCGCGACCGAACAGCATCACGCCGGCGTTGGCGATGATCGTATCCAAACCGCCAAAGCGCGATTCGAGTTGAGCTACGGCGTCGGCGACCTGCTGCTCGCTTCTCACATCGACCTCGAGCGCGACCGCGTTGCCGCCGACGTTTCTGATCGCCGCGGCCGCTTCTTCGGCGGTGTCGATATTGACGTCCAATACGCCGACGCTCGCGCCCTCTTCCGCAAGCTTGATCGCGACTCCGCGGCCAATGCCTGCACCCGCGCCGGTAACGATCGCACGTTTTCCTCGTAGCCGCTGGCTCATGACGACGCTGTCCCTCTAATCGATTCGATGCTGTTACTGAGTCTGCCGATGCCTTCGATCTCGACATCGACGGCATCGCCATGATGCAAATAAATGGGCGGGGAACGAAATGCTCCGACCCCGGGCGGCGTGCCGGTCAGAATCACATCCCCCGGCTGCAACGTGAAGCTCCAGGAGCAAAACGACAGCAGCTCCAGCACGTCGAAGATCATGTCCGACGTATTGCCATCCTGCATCAGCACGCCATTCACATAGGCGCGCATGTTCGCGTTGGCGGGATCGATGGCCGCCGGCGGAACGATCCACGGGCCCAACGGACCGAACGTATCCAGGCACTTCGAACGCGTCCACTGCACGTCGGAGAATTGTATATCACGCGCCGTCACATCGTTGGCGACGGTGTAACCGAAGATCGCTCGTTGCGCTTGCTCGCGTGACGCGCAGCTGAGCGTGCGACCGACGATGACGGCGAGCTCAACTTCCCAGTCCGCGGCTTTAGTCACCGCTTCGTTCACTCGAATCGTGCTGCCGTGACCGATCAGTGCCGAGTTGAACTTTGCGAACAACAGCGGGTTCTTTGGAATCGCCGCCCCCACTTCGATCGCATGACTGCGATAGTTCAGGCCGATGCCGATCACCTTGCCTGGATCGAGCGGAGTCAGAAACTCACGCGGCTCGCTCGTCAACGGCGCAGCCGAACGTGCGAAAGAAAGATCCGCAGCTGTGATTTTGAGCGGATCGATCAGCGCAGGCGGCAGCGGCCGCCACGCCGACTCGATCCACGTGACGAGCCGTGGACGCGAGTCGACGAGGCAGCGCCCGATGCGCGACCAGCCCTCAAGGGACACAACGTGCGCCTTTGGATGCGGATGTCACGAGCTTCGCGTACTTGGCGAGCACACCTTCGGTATATCGCGGCGGCGGAGCACGGAACGCCGCGCGACGACGCTCGATCTCCTCGGGCGCGACATGCATATCCAGGCGGCCGCTCTCGACATCGATCTCGATCACGTCGCCATCTCGCACCAATGCAATCGGTCCGCCGAGCGCCGCCTCGGGCGCAACGTGACCGATACACAGGCCTTTGGTACCGCCGCCGAAGCGACCATCTGTGACGAGAGCCACCTGGCCACCCAATCCCGCGCCGACGATTGCACCCGTGAGCGCCGTCATTTCCGGCATGCCCGGGCCGCCGACCGGCCCTTCGTAACGAAGCACGACGACATCGCCCGGAGTGATCAAGCCATCTCGCACCGCCTGCGCGCCCTGCTCCTCCGAGTCGAAACAACGCGCCGACCCTTTGTGATGCATGCGGTTTTCGTTGGCGATCTTGGTCACCGCGCCGTCCGGCGCCAGCGATCCGGAGACAATCGCATAACCGCCCCGCTTCTTGACCGGATCGGTCGCGGGCCGCAACACTGGATGCGCTTGTCCCGGCGCGAACGATTCGATCGTTTTAGCGAGCGTGCGCCCTGTCATGGTCAACGCATCACCATGCAATACACCGGCACTCAGCAACTCGCGCATGACGGCCGGAACGCCACCTGCAATGTGCAGCTCGCGCATCATGTAACGACCGGACGGCTTCATATCGGCGAGCTGCGGAGTGCGTCGGCTGATCGCGTCGATGTCGGCGAGCGTGAAATCGATGCCCGCCTCCGCGGCGATCGCCAGCAAATGCAGACATGCATTCGTCGAGCCGCCGAGCGCTGAAGCGACTGCGGTGGCATTCTCTAACGATTTGCGCGTCAGGATATCTGAAGGACGAATGCCAGCCTTCACGGCTTGTATCAATGCGTCCGACGCTTGATGAATGACTTCGAGCCGATCCGCTGCAGCGGCCGGAGGCGCAGCCATTCCGGGAACCGTCAAACCCATGGCCTCCGCGACCGACGCCATCGTGTTGGCTGAGAACATCCCTGCGCAGGTGCCGATTCCGGGACACGCCGCTTTTTCGACCGCAGTCAGCTGCTCGTTGCTGATGAGCCCCTGCGCACGCGCGCCGATCGCTTCGTACACGTCCTGCAAAGAAATATCTTTGTCCGGCAGTCGCCCCGGCGCCAGCGAACCGCCGTACGCAAACATCGCCGGCAGATCGAGCCGCACGATGGCGATGAGCATGCCGGGAATGGATTTGTCACAACCGGCGATGCCCAGCAGCCCGTCGTATCCATGCGCCCGCACGACCAGCTCCACCGAGTCTGCAATCCAGTCGCGAGAAACCAGCGACGCACGCATGCCTTCGCTGCCCATGGAAATGCCGTCGGAGATCGAGATGGTGTCGAACTCATACGCGACGACGCCGCTGCGATTCATACGATTCGCGGCGGCCTGCCGCAACGTATCGAGGCCGGCATTACAAGGCGTTACTTTGTTCCAGGTCGCGCCGACGCCGATCTGCGGCTTCTTGAAATCGTCGTCGGTGAGCCCGAAGGCACGAAGCATGGCACGCGCCCCGGCGCGATGGGGACCATCCAGCACCGCGCGGCTGTGGCTGCGGGGATCGTTGTCTTTCATTTTTCATCCTCGGCGAGGCACGATGACCTGCTCGTCCACGATCATGACCTGTACGCGCTGCGCGAACTGCTCCCGCGTGCGGAGCAGACCTTCTTTGACATGCGGAATGGCAAACGCCGCATCGAGCGCCTCGCGGCTGTCGAAACGCAACGTTGCAATTCCATTGGGCTCACCGTGCGCAGCATCGGCGACGAAATCGATTACGTACTCGCGCAAGCCCGGCAGCTGCCTGGCATAGACGATGTGCTCGCCCAGCCACAGCTCGCGAAACTGAGCGTCGCTCAGCTCCGGACGTTTCCAAACCAGGCTGGTGCGCTTGATCATGGGCGCCCGGCGTGTGGCAGCTCGACATCGATCCACACGACGCTGCGGCCAGGCAGCTCGATGTGTGAACCTTCGAACGGCAGCTCCGCCCCGGTCGCCGCGTCGACGCACTTACGAGCGCTCATCGACGAGCCGGCGAATGCAATCTTCTGCACTTCGCTGGTGACATTCGTCGCGAGCACCTGAACCGGCAGATTGCCCCGTGCGCCAAGTAACATCGCATGGACGCCGGAAAGCATGGATGGATCGAGCGGCAGGACTTCACGCCCCGCGCACTCCGCCAGTTGCGTCAAGAAAGCGGCATGATGAGATCCGACGTCGAGTACGACTTCGATCAGGTCGTGCGCCAACGTCACAGACGTGATCCCCGACAGCGACGCGTGAATCGTCGTCGCCGTCAGCCACGGCAACACTAGCGGCGGCGGGAAATTCGCCTGCGGCGGAGTGCCTGGGTAATACAGCGCCAGAGGAACGATCGCGACCTCCGCGAGACGCATCAGCTGTCTCGCGGTGTTCGCCATGTCGGCGACTGCCGCGACGTTATCGACAATCGTGCCCACCTCATCGGTGTGCACCGTTGCGGTGAGTGGGAACGCAATTCCCTGCGTTGCCGCGCCGAGCGGCGCTGAGCGGTTGTATTCGACGTAATAACCGCGCGTCGCCGCGAGCACCGGAACTTGCGAGCTGGTCGCATCCTGAATCGCGCGCCGCCAGCTTTCGATCGCCCAAGCAGAAGGCAATCCCGTGCCGGCTCCATACACCAGCACTCGTTTGATCTGGCTGATATGTTCGCGCACCAACGAAAGCTGATGCGATGGCAGCGCCCGATGATCCTGCGCGTCCACGCCGATTTCGACGCGGGCATGAGGCAACCATTCCAGCAACGATCGCAAATGTTCCGGGCCTGCCGCCTCGGTCGCATCGATGTAGTAATGTCGATATGAAGCGGCAATGGCATCCCCGCTCGTCAGCGACAAATCCTTGCGCCACTCGCAGCCGAGCTTGGGAAATTCCACCGGATCGGTCACCGACGACGGGCGCGTCGATCTCGCCTTCGGCTCTTGTGCCTCGATCACCGCAGGCTCAAAACGAATATCGACTCGGTGCGCGACTCGCGTGCCCTCCGCGACTGCTCGCGGATACCCCAAACGCAGCGGCGTGCAATAGCTCTTGAACGAAGCGTCGCCCCAGTTGCGCTGATCTTCCAGCTCGAACAGGTCGCCGCCAAAGCTCAGCTTCAACACTCCAAACCCGGGCCGCTCGATCTTGAGCTCCGAGAACGGCTCGGTCAGCGACCCCGGCACGCCATCGGTGATGGGTTGCGGCGAGATCAGCTCTGGAATCGTCAGGCTTCCTTCGGCTTGTTGACTGCGCGCCGTGACTCGCGAACCGATCATCGACTCAGGTGGATGCAATACGATCAAGCCGAGCCGACACACATCCATGTCACGTCGCGTCTTGCCCTCGAACTCGAAGCGACCCGAACGATGATCGGCTGCGAGTTCGAGCGTGCCGCGCCACTCGAAGTCGACCAGGTCGCTCTTGTGTCGAGCGAACAGCGTGATCTTGCCATTGTCCGCATCGATGGTCGTTTCCCACTGCGACGGCACAACTTCCTGCCAGTTGCGGTCGCGCACGGTGACGAAGATGCGCCGGATGATTTCATGCCCTGCCGAAAAAATCGGTCCCAGGCTGCCGTCTCTGATCAGGTTACGCATGGCTATTGCGCGAGCGCGCCACCATCGATGACCAACTCGCTGCCGGTCATGTACGACGACTCATCGGATGCGAGGAACACCACGCCCGCCGTGATTTCCTCGACCCTGGCGAGCCGTCCGAGCGGCACTCGTTTCAAACGCTGTTCGAGCGCCGCGGGATCGGGCAGGAATCGATGCAACATGCCGCCGTCCGTCGGCCCAGGATGCAACGAGTTGCAGCGGATCTTTTCATGCGCATGCTGGGTCGCCGTGACCTTGCTGAACATGCGTACCGCCGCCTTGCTGGTTGCGTAAGCGGGCTCTTGAATGGCCGATTGGCCGATGCCCGCGAGCGAAGAAATATTCACGATCGAGCCGCCGCCGATGCGACGCATTTCCGGGATGACGTACTTGGTGCCCAGAAACACGCTGCGCAGGTTCACCGCCATCACGCGATCCCATTCCTCGACCGTGCGTTCCTCGATCGGCACGCGCTTGATGACGATGCCGGCGTTGTTGACCAGCACGTCGAGCTTGCCGTAGCGCTCGACGGCGAAGCGGATGGCCTGCTGCCAATCTTCTTCCTTGCTCACATCCAGATGGATGTAACCAGCGTCGCCGTCGGCAGTACGAATTTCCGCAGCGACCTTCTCGCCATCGGCATCGGCAATATCAGCCAGCACGACGCGTGCACCTTCTTTGGCCAACGCTTGCGCTTGGGCGGCGCCGAGGCCGGTAGCCGCGCCGGTCACTAATGCAACTTTGCCTTTCAATCTGTTCATGACTGTCCTCTCGTCGAGGTTTCCGCGGGCAAGGGCTGAAATGTCGGCGCCTGCTCCTGCTGCGGCTCGGGGCGGATGGAATGCCGCTCCAGCCTGGCCTGCAGCCGGGAACGAATGCTGTCGAACAATGCAGCCAGG
>CAMLEO010000007.1 GCA_946478975.1 uncultured Steroidobacter sp. | reverse complement strand
AACCGGCACCGCCGTATGCTCCGCTTTGAGCACGCCGTTGATCCACATCTTCACGACGCCGTCCGACGCACCCGGCGTGTTCGGCTTGATGAAGATCTTGAACTTGTCCCACTGGCCGAAGCGCACCGCCACCGGCGTACCGACATTCTGGCCGAGCCCGGTCATGGCGCGATTGAACGAGCCGTCCGCATTCCACACCAGGTGCTCGAAGAAGTACTGCTGGGTCGGCACGTAGACGTTGAGGATCAGCTGATAACGACGCCGGCCGTTGCCGTCTTCGAAGTTCACGATCGCGATCTTGTGCACGTTCGCGCCGCTCGCGAACTGAAAGCCGCTGTCGAACTTGCTGTCGAAGCTCAGCCACAAGCCCTGCGCGGTGGTCACCGGAGTGCCGCCGACGCGAGGATTGTCACCGAACACAAATTCCTTGTAATTGTCCGTCGTCTGGCCCGCGATCATCACCGACTGCGCCGAGCGGGAGCCCGCGGTCGCCTGCGACGATGTGACAGTGAGCGTCGCGTCCAGGCCGCCATTCCACTCGCTGAAATCGCCGGTTTCGAAGCTGCTTCGAAACGGCAGACGAGTCGCGGCGCTGAAAGCCGGCTGCATTGCCAGGGACCCCGCGACCGCAAACAGCGCGGTCAGCAGGAAAGAACAAACATTCGCCTTCCGCATTATTGAACGCTCAGCGAAGTCGGCGCGTTCGGACGCACGCTGGTCGCGGTACGGAAGTTCGCCGGCGGACCGATGCGGCTGGAGTTGATCACCAGTTCATCGATCATGAAATAGTTCTCGGGGTCGGAGCGCACGTTGCCCCAGTTCATGTAACCGCCGATGAGGTCGATCATGGTCCAGGCGCCGCCCAAGCCGCTGTCCATGTATTTCTGCACGTACAGGCCGGACATCGCACCGTCCTGCGTGTCGATATACAGCTTGATCATGCCGGTGCGGGTGTTCGCTTCGACCTCGACGCAGATCCACTCGTTGGAGCGGCGGCCGCCGCCCAAGTTTTTATCGCCCAGCTTCAGCGCCTCGTTGCCGTTCGGCCAGTAGTCGCCGCCGCCGTGTTCGCACACGGTGCCGTCGCAGGCGCCCCAGCTTTCCCAATCGCCGGCGGTGTAGTCGGCGGCGATGACCATCGGCCGGCTGCCGGAGGTGCGGTTCAAGATCGCGAGCTTGCCGCCGGCGCCGAGGTCGTGCCACAAGCGCCCCTGCCAGACCAGGAAGCGGGCGTTGATCTGCTCCGGATTCGACGGCAGGTTGAAGATGAAATTGCCGAGGGCTGCGTAACCTTCCGCGTTCGGCCCGGTGAAGCGCGCCGCGCCGCTGCCGTTGAAACCAGCGCTGCTCACCCACGTGTGGGTGGCACCCTGGGTGATCCAGACCAGGTCGCTGTAATTGTTCGAATCGAAATGTTCGGTGAAAGGCAGCGAGGTGATGGTGCGAGCCGCCGAAGCCGTAGTCGCGACACTCAGGCCGCCGGCAAACATACATCCGAGCACGAACGCCCGACCCCACTTCCTCGCCCCGGCGACGATGCGGTGAGCGCGATCATTCAAATGAGCCATTAGCTGCTACTCCTCGACTGACTGACGAACACCGGGCTGTCAGGCAAAGCTCGCTCGCGCAAGCCTGCGGGCCAATCCTGGCCGACAGTGGGAATAGCCACGGAGCATGGCTGAAACAACCCGGTAACGTACTTACCTACTACTTATTCCGACAATCCACTGAGCAGATCAGTTCGATCGCGGCATTGCGGTCGGCGTGAGTAACGGTACTTGAGCCGTTACAATCTGCGCGAGCCGTAATGCGCCGGGAGGGTATACGGACCCCGGCCATCGGCAAACCTGTCGCCAAATCCCATCGAACCCAAAATCTGTCGCATCAAGTTACGTAAACTACTTTATGTAGGACGGGCGGTCAGATCAGCCAGCGCGTCCCTGAATACGGCTCTAGTCTGTTGCCCACGTAGCTGGCCGGCGACAGCAGGCTCCGCCTGCCGGATTTCCGGCGCAATTGCCCGATTGATCGGCCCCTGATCGGCCCAGAGACAGCCCCGGCAATGAGAACATTTTTCGCGCATCAGTCCGTCGGCGCAGACATTCTTGCGGGCATCGAACAGCTCACACGCAACGGCTCTGGTGTCGCGAGAGTGCTGGATCTGGCGCAGGCAAGCGCCGGCATCGAGCCCGATTTAACTCATTCCCCGCTGATCATCCACCAACGCATTGGCTCAAACCGAGAACCACTTACCAAGATCGCTGGATTTCGGGCGGTCCTGGATGCGAAACATCGGCCGGAAATCGACGTGGCGCTGCTCAAATTCTGCTACGTCGATATCGCGACGCAAGCCGAAGCCGAGACGTTATGGCGGCACTACGCCACGGCGATTGAGGAACTGTCGACAGTGCATCCCCGGGTGCACTTGATACATTGCACGGTGCCGTTGCGAACGTTGCCCGAAGGCCTCTATGCGTGGCTGCGCCGGACGTTGGGCCGTACCGTGGGCAAGCGGCATCCGGCCATCGCCGCGAACCGCGCTCGCGACTGGTTCAATCGACAATTACGGGAGCGCTTTGGCGACGGTCACAGGTTGTTCGATCTCGCCGCGTTAGAATCCCGCCGCGCCAACGGCAAGCCGTGTGAGCTCATCGATGCGGGAACGCGCGTGCCCTCGCTGGCGCGCGAGTGGACTTACGACGGTGGTCATCTCAACGACCGGGGCCGTACCATGGCCGCCGCTGCGTTTTTAGAATTTTTACAGAAATCACAGGACTCGAGACAGCGCTGATGACAATTGCCGTGGCCTCTCAATCCGCACGCTCCGATGCTGGCAGCCAGCTCGCCATCGAAGTTGCCACCGCTGCGGATGCCTCGCAGTGGAACGCGTTTCTGCAGCAGCAAGCGCACGGCTCTTACTATCACTTGTTCGAGTGGACCGGCATCAACTCGCAGGCGCTGAAGAATCCCAGTTTCAATTTGATTGCACGCGATCGCGGTACCATTCGCGGCGTGCTGCCGCTGACGTTGGTTGCAAGCCCCTTATTCGGTCGAGTGCTGTGCTCGATGCCGTTTGTGAACTATGGCGGACCGGTGGCCGATGATCCGGCCGTGACCAACGCGCTGGTCCGTGCCGCATGCGATCGTGCTCGCGAGTTGAATGCGGATTATCTGGAACTGCGCTGCCCGTCCGCGCTGGACACCGACCTGCCGGCCTCGACTCGCAAGATCAGCCTGCAGATCGATCTCGCGCCGAATCCGGATACGCTTTGGGAAGCGTACACATCCAAGCATCGCAAGAACGTCAAGCGCGCCTACCAGAACAATCTTTCCGTGCGCACCGGCGGCGCCGAGCTGCTGGATATTTTCTATTCGGTCATGGAGCAGTCGTGGCGCGCCCTGGGCACGCCGTTCTATGCCCGCTCCTACTTCGACGCGATTTTCAAAGCTCTGCCCGATAACACGCGGATCTTTGTTTGCTCACAGGGCGAGCAGCCGGTCGCGGTCGCTTGTGTCGGCTACTTCAATGGCATCGTCGAAGGACTGTGGGCCGGCGGCACGCCGCTGTCGCGCCCGCTGTCGGCCAATTACGTTTTGTATTGGGAGATGATCAAGGACTCGTGCCTGCGCGGCCAGAAGAAGTTTCACCTGGGACGCTCGACCGCCGAATCGGGGGCCGAAGATTTCAAGAAGCGCTGGAACGCCGAGCCGAGCCAGCTGTACTGGTATTTCCACCGGCCGAAAGGCGGCGAGATGCCGCAGCTCAACGTCGACAATCCCAAGTACAAGCTCGCGATCCAGGTGTGGCGCAAGCTGCCGCTGTGGGTGACGCGCATGATCGGGCCGCCGCTCGCCCGCTCCATTCCTTAATCGATCGGCTCAACCATGGCATTCGTCGCGCCCGCGGGAACTCCGATTTCGCCGCTTACGTTCGCTGCCAGTCTGGCACGTGGATTTGGATCTTCCGCCGCTACAACCCTCGGCGAAGGTCTCGCCGCGCACGCCAACCATCGCCGCTACTGGCTCATGTCGACAGGCCGTGCTGCGATGGTGCTGGCGCTGCAAGCGATGCGGGACATCAACAAGGATCCGCAGAAGGTCGAGGTCATCGTCCCCGCCTACACGTGTTATTCCGTTCCCGCCGCTGTGAGCAAAGCCGGCCTCAAACCGCGCTTGTGCGATGTGGACCCGACGACGCTGAGCATGGATCTGGAAGCTTTGCGCAAGTTTGATTTCTCGCGCGTGCTCGCGATTGTCACTGCGAATCTCTACGGTATTCCCAACGATCTGCGGACGATTGAAACGATCGCGCGCGAGCACGGCGTCTGGATGCTCGACGACAGCGCGCAGGCGCTCGGTGCAACTCAGGCGGGCCGGCCCGTCGGCGGCTTCGGCGATGTCGGGCTCTACAGCTTCGATAAGGGCAAGAACATCACCAGTCTCGAAGGCGGGGCTTTAGTTGCAAGTCACATTGAGCTCGCAGCGGCGCTGGACAAGAGACACGCGCAACTGCCGCCGGCATCGATGACTCACACGGCGACGACCATCGTGAAACTGGCGGCATACGCGACCTTGCTGCCGCCGATGATGTATGGAGTGGTTCGCAAATTGCCGGGCCTGGGCTTGGGCCGCACGCCGTACGATGAAACATATCCGCTGCAGAAATACAGCGGCACGCTCGCAGGTTTCGCTGCGACGCTGTTGGGCAAGCTGCCGCAGTTGACTCGCGGTCGCCGCGATCAAGCGGAGGCGATGATGAAACAGCTGAGCACGATCGCCGGCGTACAGCTCATCTCCATGCCGGAGTCACAACCTGCGTACGCTCGCCTGCCGTTCCTCGTGAAGGATGCGTCCAAACGCGCGGCCGTGTTGGAACAGCTGGAAGCAGCCGGAATCGGCGCGACCGCGTCGTATCCGAATGCGTTGTGTGATGTGCCGGAAGTGGCAGCGAAGCTGCCGGAGAGCGACCGGACGATGCCCGGTGCGCGTCGCGTGGCGGCGTCTATTGTGACGTTACCGACTCACGCTTATTGCCCGCCGGATCTGCCGACTCGCGTCGGTCAGATCCTGCGGAAATCACTCGAATAACTGTTTGAGCAGTCGCAATCAGGCGCGATTGCGACGACGACGCACGACCGCGCCGAGCGCCAGAGTCGCTGCAAACAAACCCATCGTGCCCGGCTCGGGCACCGACGCGTTGGCGAGCAGGTTCGCGACGTCGCCGTCACGCACCGCCCAAACCTTCAAACCGTCGTCCAGCGAGTCCGTTTCCTGCGAACCGAAGTGGTAGTGCACCACCCATGCGCGGCCCGGGTTGTCGCTCAGCGTGCCCGACCAGTAAGCGCGGGTCGTGAGGTTGATGAACGGGTTGTAGTTGCTCGAACTCGGCGCCGGCGCATAACGGTCATGCGAGTAGTTGGGCGCGTAGCCGAGGTTGATGTAATACATATACGACAGCTCGCTGCTCATGCCGGTCGTGTCGTAACCGAGCGAGCTCGGATCGTTGATCGTGCTCGGCAGGCGCCAGTCGTCGTAAGTCACACCGCGAACCGAGTCGTAGTACGACAGGTTCGAAGCCCAGTTCACCGCGTCGTACCAGTTCATGTTGCCGTACTGGGCAGCACCGGTGGTCTCGGCGTAGCTTGCGTCCTGCAGCCAGGTGACGTTGAGCACGTCGTCATAGATCAATCCGCCGCCGCGATCGATCAGGGCTGCCTGGCTGGCACCCATGCCCGCCACCATCAGCACCGCTGCCCAACCTGCGTTACGAAAGCCAGACTCGAGAAGATTTGAGTTCATTGAGTGATCTCGTGCGGCAAAAATGCCGCCGGACCCTTCAAGCACGAACTGTGCCACTGCCATTCCGATCGGGTATTTGCCGCAAAATGCACGAGCAGCGGGGCCGACCCCGTGGAAACGGCGGAATGAACCGACAAAGTTGTAAACGTGAGCGACACTCCGCGGGCCAAAGTGTAAAACGGCGCGTAAAGACTGGGTCGAAGGGCATGACCGAACCCGCTTTGGATTGCATAACGCCCCGCTTGGTGAACCGCGTCACACTTTTTCTGTAGCGCCGGTCGACACGACCGCGTTCGAAGTTTTCCGTTTTGTCTGTCCGGGCAGTGGCACGCTGAACGGGCCCGGCCGTACCATGCGCCGCCGCCTTCGGGCCTTCGACGCGACTCAAGTGATCTCGACCCTCGTCATGCTCAAATATCCGACCAACATCGGATATGCCATTTCCTCGCTGGAACGTTTGTTCTACCACTCGGCGGTGGAGCTGGCGGGAGGCGATGCGCGTGGCGTGCATTTCACTTATCCGAGCCTCGCAGCCGGCGCTCCGCAGTGTCTGCCGCAGGAATTTCAGCAGTATTCGACGTTCAATCCTGCGGACACCTCCCCTGCCAGTCTCGCTGCGCTAGAGACTCTGTGCCGCGAGAAGAAGATCGATCTCGCGATCACCTTCGACATGCAGCCCGTGCATCCAATCTACGCAGCCCTGCGTCGCGGTGGCGTGCGGAAGATCGTGTCGTACTGGGGCGGGCCGATCTCGGGTCTCTCGCCCTGGTGGAAGCTGATACTCAAGCGCGCACAGATCGCGTTGTCGCGCAGCCGCTGCGATGGACTCATCTTCGAATCGCAGTCGATGGCTCACTTCGCGACCCATGGTCGAGGCGCGCCGGCATCGATGATCGATGTCGTGCAGCTCGGAGTCGACGTGGAAAAGTTCAAACCGGCGCAAGTCGACACCCAGGCCGATTACGCGTATCGAACATTCGATCTGCCGCGCGAACGAAAGATCGTGATCTTCACGGGCCACTGCTCACCGCGCAAAGGCATCGGCACGCTCGTCGATGCGGCGATCGAGCTGCTGCACGTCCGTCGCCGCACGGACCTGGTGTTTCTGTTTTGCGGCAACAAGAACGATGAGAGCAAACCGTTCGAAGCGAAGTACCAGGGCATGGACATCGAGCCGTGGATTCGTTTCCTCGGCTATCGCAGCGACGTGCGCGAGATCCTGCAAACCGCGTTCTGCGGCGTCCTGCCGTCGACGGGCTGGGATTCTTTCACCATGAGCTCGGTGGAGATGGCAGCTACTGGCCTGCCGATCATCGCGTCACGGCTGCAGGGACTGGAGGAAGCGGTCGTTCACGAACAGACCGGCTTGTTGTTAGAGCCTGGGAATGCCAAAGCATTGGCCGACAGTATCGAGCGTCTCGCGAACAATCCCGAGCAGGCGAAACAGTTCGGCCGCAATGGCCGCGCTCGTTGCGAACGTGAGCTGTCGACGACCGTGCAACAGCAGCGCTTTGTCGCGGCGTTACGCCGGCACTTCCAGGGTTGAAGACGCCGGGCTGCGCCGACGAGCCTGCGCCACCTCCAGCACGTGTCGGTTGAGCGCGCGAATGTCATAACGCTGCTCGACGAATCGTCTGCCCTGCGCTCCCAGTGCCTGTAACTCGCTCACTGACAGGCGCGCCAGCCGACGCAAGCTGTCGGCCATGCCTGCGACGTCAGCAATGTCGAACGAATACGGAAGCATCTCAGGCGCGGTCGATTCGGCGACGCCCCCAGTGCGGCTGACAGCACAGACAGCGCGCATCAACAGCGCTTCCTGCACGACGCAAGCTTGATTCTCTTCCCACACGCCGCGGGGAATGCTGGGCAACAGGAACACGTCCGCGTTTCGATATTCCACTCGCAGTCGATCCTGGTCGACGCGCCCCAAGAACTGCACCCGTTCGGTCAAACCGTTGTCCGCCACGAACTTGCGCAGCTCGTCCGCCTTCGGACCATCGCCGGCGATTCTCAGCAGCGCGTCGCAGCCGTCTTCATCGAGCAACCGCTTGAACGCCTGCAGGCCATAGCCAAACCCTTTCTCTTCGCCGACGCGTCCGGCCATCAGGATGTTCAGCCGGCCGCCCTGGCGATAAGCGCGCTCGGCGGGATCGGGGAATGCGCTGAGATTGAAGCCGACCTGAGAGATCACGACGGTCTGCGGATCGGCTCCTCGCGACACGGCGTGCCGGCGCGAGTACTCGGTATTGGTGAATACGATGTCGACGCTGCGAAACGCACGGCGCGATTCGGCTTCGGTAGGAATCGGAACGCCGGGCAACTCGCCACCGTGGTAGTACATCGTGACCACAGCATCCGGATACAGCAGTTTCAGGAACTGCACGTTCATCACCGCGCGCAGGTTATGGACGATGCAGAAATCCGGCGCGGCGCTCGGCAGCAACATGGCTCGACAGGCATTCATCAGTCGGCGCTTCAGCGAATCCGGGTATTTCATCGCCCTCGCCGCTTGCTTGAGGCTTGCGAAGGGATGCCGCAGCGCGCGGCCCAAAAGTGCCGGCAGAAATCGCGGCAGGTCACGCAGCGTGCCCGGCAGATAGCGCGTGTTTCGCACGAACGGCGCAGAATCCGGCGGCGCGCCCGGCGGGCCGGCATGTCGATCGAACGCCGCCACCGTCAGCTCGTGCCCGGCCGCCACGAACTCCTCGAACTGAGTGTTGTGATACGGCTTGTAGGGGCTGGGAAAGTGCTCGGCGATCGCTAGAATTTTCAAGGGGCGGCCTTCAGGATCGAGGGCGGTAAGCGACCCGGCAAGCTAGCAGCTGCCCGGCCGACCCCGCGCGATTTGAATCACAGGATTCTAACGACGAGATCTGTACAATTCGATGATGCGCTCCGCCAAGCGAATGCTGAAAGGCGCGATAGTCGCCTTTGCCTATCGCACCGGCCTGTTAGAACTGTACTTACGCCGTAAGCTGCGCGGCCGTGCGCTGGTTTTGACCTATCACCGCGTGCTGCCGCCGGAGCGCAGCGCCGAGTCGTTCTCCACCGATGCCATCGTCGTTTCGCCCGAGACGTTCCGTCGCCAGATGCGGCTGCTGCGTCGCTTGTTCAAGCCGCTCTCGGCCGATGAATTTGCCCAGGCGCTCGGTGCCGGGCAGTTGCCGCCGAACGCGTGCGTGGTGACGTTCGACGACGGTTGGTATGACAACCTGGACTATGCCCTGCCCATCCTGCGCGAAACGTCGGTGCCGGCAGTGTTGTTCGTCGCCACCGACTACATCGGCACCGGCAATTGTTTCTGGCAGGAGCGCCTGTCGCGTGCACTGAGCGTCGCACGACGCATTCCCGAACGCAGCCGTGCGCTGTTCGCTGAGATCGGCGCTGCTCATCTGCTCGACGATTCGCTTACGCCCGCGCAGGCGAAACTCGCGATTCGCTCGATCATCGATCGATACAAAGTACAGCCGCAGGCGCAGATCGATGCGCTCGTGAGCAAAGTCGAAGCCCTGCTGCGCGATGCCGGCGTCGCGGCCGATCAGCAGCATCCCGATCGTTTCCTCACCTGGGAGCAGGTCAAGGCGCTGGATGAAAGCGGCCTGGTCGCCATCGGCTCGCATTGCTGTACACACACGCCGCTGACCAAGCTCGATGCGAGCTCCGTTCAAGCCGAGTTACGGCGTTCGCGTGAAGTGATTCGCGAGCGCATCGGCGTCGATCCGAACGATCTCGCGTACCCCAATGGCGATCACGACGCGCAGATCGCAAAGGCCGTGCAAGACACCGGCTATCGCTGCGCTTACACGACCATCCGCGGGCTGGTCGATTCTGCCTCGGATGCGTTCCGCCTGCGGCGGATCAATATTCACGAACACTCGACATCCAGCGACGCGGCCTTCATGTCGCGTCTCGCCGGCCTGTTTTGATCGTTTATAACTAAACCGAAGGCCGCAGAACACGAACCATGGCGTCGCGCGAGCGCATCCTAATCACGGACAGTGACAATCGCTCCGCATTGGCGGCGACGCGCTCGTTGGGTCGTGCCGGCTACCAGGTGTTCACCGCCGGCGAATCTCATCCGTCGCTGGCCTCGGTGTCGAAATACTCCAGCGGCTTCGCGCCCTATTTCAGCCCCAACAGCTCGCCGGAACGTTTCGTTCGTGACGTCGCCGCCATCATCGAGCGCAATCGCATCGACGTGCTGCTGCCGATGACGGAGATCACTACGCTGCTGCTGACTCAGCATCGCGAGCTGCTCCCAGCCAGCGTGCGTTTGCCGTTTCCCGATGCGGCGACGGTGGCTGCAGTCGCGGACAAATCGCAGGTGCTGCAACAGGCGCAACGAATTGGCGTGCCGATTCCACGCACGCTGGTTGTGGAGTCGGCTCAGGATGCACGCAGCAAGGCAGCTCAGATCGAATATCCGGCCGTGTTCAAGCCGGCGCGCTCGCGCAATTGGAACGGCAAACAATGGGTGTCGAGCGGCACGGGCTACGCGACTGACGCGGAGACTTTGTTTGCTCGGCTCGATCAGCTCAATCCCGCCGTGTTTCCAGTGCTGATCCAGGAACGCATCGTCGGCCCCGGCATCGGTGTGTTTGTTTGCTGCGATGGAGACGACGTGCTCGCCACGTTCGCGCATCGGCGTATCCGGGAAAAGCCGCCCTCAGGCGGCGTCAGCGTGCTGTGCGAAAGCTCGTTGGTGGATCCCATCGCCAAAAAGCACGCGGTCGCGCTGCTCAAATCCATGGGCTGGCGCGGCGTGGCAATGGTCGAATTCAAACAAAACAGCGCCGACGCCAGCCTGCGCTTGATGGAGATCAACGGCCGCTTCTGGGGCTCGCTGCAGCTCGCGATCGATGCCGGCGTGGATTTCCCCGCCCTGGCGGTCGATGTCGCCCTAGGACGCAAGCGCGCGCCGCTGGAAACATATCGAGTCGGCACTCGCTCGCGCTGGCTGTGGGGCGACGTGGACGCGATGCTGGCGCTGCTGTTCCGCAGCCGCTCGCAGCTCAATTTGCCGGACTCCCATCCGGGCCGCTGGCGCACGCTGCTGAGCTTCATGAAGCCCTGGGGAACGCGTTACGAACTGGAACGCGGCGACGATCTCAAGCCCGCCATGCTGGCGGCAAAACGCTGGATATTGCGGCGTTAACCGACGAGCTAAGTCGCAACGAGCTCGGTCTTGGCGCGCGCTCCGAGGCGCCGTGCGCCGGGACGCCTGGCAGTCTTCTCCGGCTCAGTCGCGAGCCCCGCCTCCTCCGCCACCACACGCCGCAAGGCAATCGCCAGGCCGCCCAATACGAAGATGTGCGGGTAATAGGTCACGGACAGGAATGCGCCGGCGACCGCGAAGCCGATGATGCCGGCGTTGAACATATCCAACGAGCGAATATCGGCGCTGAATTGTTTTGGATCCGGCTGCTGCTCCAGTCGTTTCCTCAACCGCACGTTACTGCGGAAGTTGCCGAACACCAGTTTGAAGAGCAGCAACAGACCGAGAATACCGAGCTCGCCCAGGATCAGGAAGTACATGGAGTGCGCCGTCATCCAGCGCGCCGGCGCATCGGGGGCGCGGTACTTCGGAAAGTTGTTCGGGAAATTGCCCGCGCCGACGCCGAGCACATTGTGGAGCGCCATCTTGGTTCCGGCGCGCCAGGCATGCAGCCGCCCTTCGGCGGAGCTGTCCTCCGTCGGCGCCGACAAGGTGCTCATGCGCTGGAAATAAACATCCGGCGCATACAGCAGCACTGCGAAAGCAGCCAGCAGGATGACGACGATACCGACGCCCTTGCGCGGGCTGCGCCACCACATATAACCGAACACTGCCGCAATACCGAGCGTGGCGCCTCGCGACTGGGAAGCGATGATCGCCAGCAGCAGCAGACCCATCAGTCCCCAGTACAACATTCGTTTGAATTTCGAGGTCTGCGCCAACGCCATCTCCACCGAGAACCCCATCAGGATGCACAGGGACAGCGAGAAGTCGTTGCCGTCGCCTAGGAACGTGGCGCCGACGATGTAATGGCGCACCGTCGGTTCCATTACGACGATCGGGTTCATGGCCAGCAGGAACAAATGCGAGACCATCAGAGCGAAGAACACGCCGCGAATGCGCTGCCGCGTCGTGCAGATGCGCGCGATCATGATGAACAGGAACAAATATCCGAGCGCACGCTGGAAGATGGTGTTGGTGTAGGTGAACACCGTGGCCCAGAGCGCCGAGATCATGATGAAGCCGATGAAAATGAACGGCCACCTGGCGTACTTGTCGGCGAAGATGCTGTTCCACGGCCGCAGATTCTTGGCGACCAAGGTCACCAGCAGCAGCACCGTCGGAATGGTGCTGTTCAGGGGCAGGATGGCAAGCGGCGGAAAGTAGCTCGCCGGCCGGCCGTATTCGAAGAACAGCGCCAGCAGCAGCCACCAGTAAAGAAACCGGGTTTTTTTCTCGGCCTCCTCCGGGCTGAGTTCCTTGGCCTGCTTGTTCACCGTGTTCTACCCATGAGCCGATCGTAGACCTGCGTGAGCTTATCGGTGCGCACGTCGAACGAGTAGTGCTGCACGATGCCCTGATGGGCACGCTCGGCCATCCGGGTGAATTCCTGCGGACGTTCGAGGAACTGCGCGATGCCGTCCGTCAGCTGGTCGAGCTTGGGCTGGATGAGCCAGCCCGACTCGCGATGCTGGATGACTTCCGCCGTTCCGCCCACAGCCGTCGCAACGATCGGCACGCGCAGGTACGCAGCTTCCAGAATCACGTTCGGCAAACCTTCGGTAAACGAGCTCTGCACCACCAGGTCGATATCGGCGTAAAGCCGCGGCATGTCTTTGACGTAGCCGACGAACTCGACGCGATCTTCCAGCCCCAAGCTGCGGGCGACCGAACGCAGCTGTTGTTCCAGGGGCCCGATGCCGGCGAACTTCAAACGCAGCTTCGGCCAGCGAGGCGTCAATGCATGCATCGCTTGCAGCAGCATCTCCTGGCCTTTTTCCGGCGACAGCCGTCCGACGTTGACCATCACCGCTTCCTGCGGATTGATCGGCCGGCGAGGCTTGTTGACGATCTCGCTGCCGTAGGACTTCAGCACCAGTGCGTTACGAAGCACAGTGGCGCGCTGATCCGACAGCCACCAACGCGGCACGAGCGAGCGCGTCGCCTCCGACACGAGGATCACGTGATCGAAGCGCCGAAACATCAGCTTGTCCAGAAAACGTGTGACGCGACGGCGGAAGGTGTTTGCGATCCAGCCGTGAGCGGTCGCGACCATGATCAGTTTCGGACGCCGACGCTTGATGAGCTGCGCGACCAGGTTCGAGCGGAACTCACTCGTGTGCAAAATATCGATCCGCAGATTGTCGATGAGCGCCAGGATGGGGCCGAGCAGCTGATCGTCGAGCGGCCCGCGATCGGTGATCGGAATGACGCTGATGCCGCGCTGGCGTGCCGAGTCGACCAGTGGATGCTCGCCCTCACGCTGCGCGACCAGCACACCGATGTGATATTCGACTCGCGAGCGATCGAGGTGTGAGCCGGTTTCGAGAATCGTGCGGCCCGGGCCGTCGACCCACGGCGAATCGCGTAAATGCAAAACGCGGATCGGCCGTTCTGCGGCCGATGGTTCGTTGAGACGGGCGACGGGGGCCGAGCTGCTCATATCACTTCGGCCGTTGCGTCGGCTGCCACACTTCCACGCGACTGCCGACCATCCACAGCGCCAGCGCTTTCAACGCCGCCGCATTTACCAGCACGAAGAACGCGCTCAGCCGCACGAGCACCAGCCGGGCCGCCAACTGCGGCCACAACATGCCAGCGACTGCGGCCACATACAGCACGACCTGGATGATGAAAAACGTCAGATACAACGGCTGCGCACGCAACAACCAGGCAGCAACCAAACAACCAACCATCGGCAGCGGCGCCAGCCAGCGCATCAGCTTGTGCGACCAGAGGATGAACGAGAAGCCCGGATGCCGGAACGGATTCAACAGCCCGGCATTCCCGAACAGCGCCGTGATCCCACGCAGGAACGTACGAACCTTGCGCGTGAACTCAGCCTTTTGACTCGAAGTCGCAGTCATCGAGCCGCGAGCCAGCGGCTCAGCCAGCGCGCGCTTGCCTTGACGCACCACATTCAGCACCGAAAGAAAGTCTGGGGCCATGCCGGCGCGGAAGGGCTCGCACAGCTCACGTCGCTGCGCGTAGAAACATCCGCTCGCACCCGCGATGGAATGCAGCCGCGCTTCTTCTCGACGCAGCAGCAGTTCCAGCTTGCCGTACAAACCTTCGGTTTCCGAGCCTTCGATGTAGTCCTCGCCCGAAACGCAGCCGATCTGCGGATCGGTGAAATGACCGATGAGATTCCGCAGCGACGGCTGGTCCAGCATGATGCCGGCGTCGGTGAACACGATGATCTCACCGCTCGCACGTTCCAAACCCGCATTGAGCCCGGCCGCCTTGCCGCCGCGACCTGCGAGCGGAACGACTGTGACGATGCCCTGCCCTGCGGCCTGCGCTCGCTCCAACGTGTCGTCGGTGCAGCCATCGCCGATCACCAGGATCTGCATCTTGTCGCGCGGATAATCCAGTGCGAGCAGATTTTCGACCTTGGCGGCGATGCGCCGGGCTTCGTTATGCACCGGCATGATCACAGTCAGCGTGGGCTCGTAACTCACATCCGCCGTGTGCACACGGCGGCCGCCGAAACGATTGATGGCGACCAGCACGACTGGATAGATGGCGTAGGGATACGCCACCAGCAGCGCGCAGATCCAGAACAGCAGTTCCACAGCGTCACTCGTTCAAAGCTTCAGTTCCGGAACGTCTTCCACCAGCACCGGCTTCAGGTGCATGTAGCGGGTCGCCTTACGCTTCGCCTCGATATCGCGGAACACGTTCGCCGCCTGCTGCGGCGTCACGCCGATCACTGGCGCGAGCTCTTCGGCGCTATAGCCGTTGTTGAGCGCATACAAAGCCAGGTCCATCTTGGCGTACGGCAGCGCGAAGTAAAACTCGTCCTGGCCCTGCGCCAGGCTGTAAGTATCGGTGGTCGGCACCGCGTTGCAGATTTCCGGCGGCAGCTTCATGTGACGCGCCAGCGCGTATACCTGCGTCTTGTACAAGTGCGCGATCGGCTTCACGTCGGCACTGCCGTCGCCGTTCTTCACGAAAAAGCCCTGGTCGTATTCCAGACGATTCGGCGTGCCGATGACGGCGTAGTTCAGACGATCGGCATGGAAATATTCGACCGTCTTGCGAATACGCTGCTTGTGGTTGGTCGCCGCGACGATCTGCAGATATTCCTTGAGGCCGAGGCGCTCCTGCTTGATCTCGCCCGACGGCGTCTGCACCACCAGCTGGAAGTGATTGATCTGGCCTTCCAGGCCGCCGCTGATGACGATCTTGTTCTTCCAGCCCTCGCCATACTCAGGAAACACTTTGCGAATGGCGTCGTCGCGCCACTTGTAACAACCGATGCCTTCCAGCGCCGGCGCGATGTCGAACACTTCGTACTTGATGCCAAGGTGTTCGGCCAGCTGACGGCCGCGCGCGGTGCTGAAGCCCGACGAATCGCGCTCCGGCAACATCAAGCCGTAGACGCGCTCCTTGCCGAGCGCCTTCACGCACAGCGCCGAGCTCACCGAGCTGTCGATGCCGCCGGACATGGCGCACACGAAGCCGCGTCGGCCGACGTCCTTCGACAAAATGGCGCGCAAGCGAGTGGTGATCGTCTCGATGACACGATCGTTATCCATTTGCAGCACTGATGCATCGAGCGGCTTGCGAGCCATGAACGACCTCTTCTCTCTTGATTGACTAAATTAAGCCAGTTTGAAACGTTGCACTTTGCCCGAGGAGGTGCGCGGCAGCGCCGCGGCAAACTCAACGATCTTCGGGACTTTGTAGCTGGCGAGATGCTGGCGGCAATGCGCCTTCACACCTCGCAAATCGGCCGGCGTACCTTCGCGCAGCACGATCACAGCTTTGATGGATTGGCCGAGCACTTCATCGGCGACGCCGGTGACGGCCACTTCCTGCACTCCAGGGAAGGTCGCGAGCACTTCCTCGACTTCCTGCGGGCTGACGCGGAACGCGCCGACCTTGATCATCTCGACGGCACGGCCATCGATATACAAATAACCTTCTTCGTCGACGTGACCGAGATCGCCGGTGTGCAGCCAGCCGTCTCGTAGCACCTGAGCCGTCATCTCCGCCTCGCGCCAGTAGCCCAGCATGATGTTCGGCCCGCGCGCGCAGATCTCGCCCACTTCGCCAGCCGCGACATTCGCGCCTTCTTGGTTACGCACTTCAATTTCGACACCCGCGAGCGGCATGCCGACCGAGCCGAGTTTGTTTTCCAGCTGCTCCGGCGACAGATAACTCAGGCGTGCGGTGGCTTCGGTCTGGCCGTACATGATGAACACTTCAGTGCTCGGCAACTGCTGGCGCAGCTTTTCGATCTGCGCGCGAGGCATCGAGCCGCCGGCCTGAGTGATATAGCGAAGTTTGCTGAGATCGAAGTCGCTCAGCTGACAGCGACCGAGCAGCAGCGCGAACGTGGAAGGCACGCCGGGAAAGCCGGTGACGCCCTCTTCCTGCATGCGTTTCAATGTCTGCTGCGGGAACGCAAAGTTATCTTCGAGCAGCAGCTGCGCGCCGGAAATCAAATTGCTGTTCAACACCGAGCTGCCGTAGGAGAAATGGAATGGCAGTCCGCACAGAACCTTGTCGCTGGCTGTGATCCGCAAATAGGCAGCGATGGCGCGAGCGTTGGCCACCAGGTTGCCGTTGCTCAACAACACACCTTTCGGACGCGACGTCGTGCCCGAGGTGTAGATGATCATCGCCGGCTCAGCGACCTGCAGGTCCGGCAATTTCAGCTCGGCGTCGGTGTGCATCGCTGCGCAAAAGGCCAGACAGCCCGCCGTGCCCGGTTGCAACTCGACAGTAATGACCTGCGAGACCTTGGTGGCAATCGCTTCTTTCAGCGCCGCCCATTCCGGATGCTGAGGATCCGCGATCACAGCACTGCATTCGGCATGCTCGATCTGCCGCGACAACACGGTGGCGCGTTCCTGGACGTTCAGCGGCACGGCGACGCAGCCCGACGCGATCGTGCCGAAGTAACTCGCGACGTATTGCGGCGAATTGCGGATCAGCAGTGCGACGCGCGAGCCCGGCTCAATGCCCATGGCACGCAGCCGGCCTTGCGTGGCGCCGACCGCTCGATGCAAATCGGCATACGTCCACACACCGCCATGCCACGACAACGCCGGCGCGCCCGGCATCTGCCGGGCGATCCAGTCGAAGTCATGGACCAGCGAAGCACTCATGACGAATCCCGAAACGTTTCAGGCGGCCTGGCGCTTGGACTGCACGAACGCGGCGATCTTGTTCACGCCGTCGAGGTTGTCCGGAATCATTTCCTCGTCCTTCACCTTCACGCCGAGCTGCTCCTCGATGAAGAAAATGATTTCCAGCATGCCGGTGGAGTCGACGATGCCGCGTTCGAGCAGCGAGTCATCGAGCCCGAGCGCCGACTTGTCGTCGGTGAACAGGTAATTTTCCAGGATGAAGGCGCGGATCTGTTCGCGCAGCGCATCGGTCATGTGCCATTCCTCGGTTACAAAAATACAGGCAATCGAGCCGCGAGGCGGCTCGTCAAATAGTCAATCAAACGTCTGGCCCGCGACGAACTGCGCGTGCCACAACTGTGTGGACAGGATGCCGACGAAAGCCATGTTGTCTCGTGCCGCCGGGACCTTGGCCCGCTGCAGCTTCGTGACCAGGCGCGTGACCTTGTCCGGATCGAAATAACCGGTGCGTGCGAGCGCCTGTGGACTCATCAATTCTGTCACATACTCCGGCGTCTGAGCGCCGACGAACGCCGCTGCGTCCGGAGCACGATACGGCTGCTTGTGACGCTGCAGAATCGTCGCCGGCAAGCGATCGCGCATGGCCTGCTTGAGCAGGTGCTTTTCCTTCAGCACGCGCATTTTATAACGCGGGTGCAGACGGTTCGCGAACTCGATCAGGCGATGATCGAGGAACGGGAAGCGCCCCTCCACCGAACTCGCCATCAGCATGCGATCGCCCTGCGCCGACAGCAGATAACTCGGCAGCAGCGTCTTCGCTTCCAGATATTCGCCGCGGTTGAAGCGATGCCAGGAGCTCACTCGCGCCGGCAACGAATCGCGCAACCGCTCCACCGCCGAGCCTTCCACCCGACCGCGGAAATCGTCCGACCAGAACAACTTACATTGCGCCGTGGTCGCCCATCGCGGCAGATGCGAGAACACCGGATCGGCCGGGTTCTGCAGCCCGACGCCGAAGAATTCTTTCAGGTACGCCGCGCTCTGCGCCGACGTCAGATTCAAATACGGATACAACCGTTTCAGCAGCGCCGGACGCCAGGTGGATTCGGGCTGCTGCGCCCAGAAGTGGCGGACCTTGGCTTCCTTGAAAATATCGTAGCCGCCCAGCACCTCGTCCGCGCCCTCGCCCGTCAACACCACTTTCACATTCGACCGCCGCACCAGCCCCGACAGCATCTGCATGGGCGCGGGCGCGGTGCGTAACACCGGCATTTCGCTGTGACGAATGGTTCGAGGGAAAACGCGAGCGATATCGGCGGTCGAGCACTGCACGTGATTGTGAGCAGTGTGCAAGTAATCCACGACTGTACGTTGGTGCACGGACTCGTCGAGCCCGGCATCGTCGAAGCCGATCGAGAACGTACGCAACGTTTGTGGCACGCGTTCGTTGAGCAGCGCGACCAGCGATGAGCTGTCCAAACCGCCGGAAAGATAAGCGCCGACCGGTACGTCCGCCCGCAAGCGCAGGCGCGTGGCATCGGACAGAATCTCACGCAGCTCCTGCTCCAGATCAGGCTGCAACCCGCGGCGATGTTCGCCATCGGTCGGAAAGTCCCATTCCCAATACTGACGACGCTTCACCGTGCCTCGTTCGACGATCAGCATTTCGCCAGGTGCGAGCTGGCTGATGCCTTTGAACATCGTGCGCGGTGCGAGCGGCGCCCAGAACGTCATCAGCTCGTCGAGGCCGTTTGGATCCAGCGCCGCCGTGACGATGCCGCTGGCAAGGATGGCTTTTACTTCGGAGGCGAACACCAGCTCGTCGCGCGTTTGCGCGTAATAAAGCGGCAGGATTCCAGCGCGATCGCGCACCAACAACATGCGGCGCTTGGGAGCATCCCAGATCGCAAACGAGAACTGGCCGTTCAACTCGTCGACGAAACGATCGCCCAACTCCTCGTAGAGGTGCACGATCACTTCGGTGTCGGTGTGGGTATAGAAGCTGTGGCCGCGCGATTCCAGGAACTGGCGCAGCTCGATGTAATTGAAGATCTCGCCGTTATAGGTGATCCACACCGTGCGCCGGCCGTTGTGGATGGGCTGGGCGCCGCCGCCGATGTCGATGATGCTCAGGCGTGCGTGGCCGAGGCCGACGCCGGCCTCGATGTGGTAGCCGTCGCCATCGGGGCCGCGATGTGCGATCGCCTGCACCATGCGTTGCAGGCGGCTCTGCTCAGGCGACCGCTGTGCGTCGAAGTAAAGGGTGCCTGCTATGCCACACATGCTGTTGACGTCAAAGTGAAAAAAGCTCGCGCGCCGTAGCGTCGGAGCGAACCGCAATTGTCCGGGATTTCGCCGTTGGCGGCGTGATCGGGGTCACGCGCACGGTCCGTCAAGTGTCAGGCCCGGCGACAGTCCCACCATTCTTTCCCGCGCCGCCGGCTTCAGCCCGGAATTTACCTGCGAAGCTGGCGCCTGCGCGCTGTGCGAAGGCTCTCATTATGTCAGCGCTCAGGGCAACCATGCCTCGGCCGTTGTACGGATAGAAAGCGAGTGTACGGTACGTTCGCTGCTCTCGGGTCCAGATCGTCAGCCACGGTTCCGCGCTGCCGAGCATCTCGAACGACGTGAGGCGCTGCTGAAAGGCTTCGCGCAACACGTCCCACATCAGCTGGATGCCGGGCGAGTGCTCGGCCCAGCGTTCGTCATAACCGATTTTGAGCACCCACCAGCGGCCGCCGTGAACCGCGGCGATCTGCATGGCGATGGCCGCTCCATTCAGGCGCAGAAAACACAGTCGCAACTGACCCGACCGGGCCAGCCGCGCCGCCAGTTGCAGGAAAAATCCGCTCAGGCGCGGGTTGGTGAGCATGGCGCTGCCCTCCCGTCCCTTCCAGCTCGCCGCCTCCACTTGCATGGCTTCGGTCATTTTCGCCTCGACCGTGGCCGCATCGGGCGTCTGGATCTCGATTTCGATCTTGCCCAGCCGCTCCAGGCCACGCCGCGCCCGGCGATAGTCTTGCCGCCGGCGTGACGAAAGGCTTTGGAAATATTCGTCCCAGCTCGATGCGATCGGTACGAACGGCGCGCCCGACGCGTTGAATTGAAGCAACTGGCCGCGGCCGCGAGCTGCTGTCTTGAACGTCTGAGCCAGTGCGCCGTCGGCTTCGATTCGTTGCAGGACCACCGGGCGGCCGGTGCGAATCACGGCCTCACACAGAGCTCGCAGCGTTTCTTGATCGCGGTATTCGAAGCCGCAGGGTTCGAACAGCGTCGTCGCCCCGGCGATTTCGAGCCGTTCTATGAATCCGCCGCGAGCCACAGCCAGCGGCGCGAGTCCGACGACCTCGCCCTGTTGTGACAATTGGATGAAACGTAACGCGTCGGGAGCGTACAAGCTCTGCGCAGCGACGACAGTCCAATCAGCCGATTGGGGAAATTCCTGCGCCGCCTGCGGGAGCAGACGCCAGCGTGCGATCAAGTCTTCCGGCGAGTCGATGCGGCGCAGAGTTTCGAGTGCCGCTGCCGCTGCATTCATTGCCGGTCCATGAGCGCCCGGGCGCGATGCAGGGCGGCTCGCGCGGCAAACAGCATGATGCCGCTGCCAGGCACGGCGGCAGCAGCCCGCAATGCCAGCTCCTTGATCGACTGGCGTTCGTCGGAAATCTGGCTGGCTCGCTTCAAATGGGCGCGAGCCTGCGACGTGCGCGCGGCAAGCAAATGTTCCTTCGCCGCTCGTAACAACAAGCGACGCTGGATCTCATCGACCTTGTCGCCGTGCTCGGCATAAAATTTCTTATCCGCGCGCCACAGGCGATCGATCATGGCAATACGCCGGCCGAGTTGCACGGTCGAATCGACGCGCGTCAGGCGCACGGCATCTTCGTGACTACGGTTGTATGCGGTCGCCAGATCCACGTACAGGCAGCCCGTTTCTCTCGACATGCGCGCGAAGAATTCCCAATCGCCGCAGGTGGAATCGAATTCCGAAAAGCGCTGCTGAGCAGGGATCGCCGCCTTGCGAATCAGCGCCGTGCTCGGCAGTACATACGGGCAGAACAGCGATGAGCGATAGATGTCGCCGCCGCTGATGTTGAAATCGTCACGCGGCAGTTCCAGCGTCGGGGCCTTCAACGACGAGTACGGCTTGTGCCACGTATAGGGATCGATGCGATCGGGTGCGTGATCGAACCAGGTCGCAAGGCCATCCCGCACCAGATACAAATCGGTCTCGGGGCTGCGGCCGCGGAAGATCTCGAAGTTCGAGAACGTGAAGCCCACGTCGGTAAAGTGACGCAGCAGCCGCACCTGCAGCTCGATCTTGAACGGCGCCCAGAGGTCGTCGCTGTCGAGCAATGCCACGAACTCACCGCGGGCTTGTTTCAGACCAAGATTACGCGCCGCATTCACTCCGGCGTTCGGCCGCCGCGTGTAGCGCACGCGATCGCCGAAGGTGGCCATGACTTCGGTTGTGTTATCGGTCGAGCCATCGTCGATGACGATGATTTCGATGTTCCGATAGGTCTGCAGCAATACGCTGTTGACCGCTTCGCTCAACAGTACGGCACGGTTGTACGTCGGAACGATGACGCTGACGAGAGGCGCGCTCATTGATTTGATTCTGGAGAGGACGCTGAACCCTTCGGAACCGGCGCGACTGCGCGCGCGGCGAAAATCTTTCTACGAGCACGACCGAGACTCCGGCGTACCCAGCGCCAGCCACGGGCTCGCAGCGCGCTCGCGGCGCTGTGATACACGCTCAGCGTCACATTGAAGCGCGAGATGTTTGCAAACCGATCCTTGAACGCTTCCTCGCCGATCGTGAAGTCCAGCTCGCGCTTCGAGCGCTCCACGCCGTCCTCGATGATCTTGCGGGTGAGCAGCAGGCCGGGCGAATGCTCGGCATAGCGCACATCGAACGACGGCTTGTACCAGATCAGGCTGCCGAAATAATCGAAGCCGAAATGAAACGCGATCGGCTGGCCGTTGAATTCGAGCACCGAGAACAACAACCAGCCGGCCGAGTGCAGCCCGGCCGCGAGTGCCAGGTAGAACGCGCGCTGGCGCGTGGTATCGAACAGGCTGGGCCGGCCGACCGAGTGCCAGCGCTCGGCGTGCTGTTCGAAGAACGCCGGCAGCCAGTCCTTGATTTCATCGAGCGAAGCGACGTTGCGAAAGCGCACTTCGCCGCGAGAGGAAAACCAGTTGAGCGGCCGCTTCAAGCTGTACTTCTTCAGCAGTTTTTCCGCGGCGGGCCGGTCGGACAACTGCAGCGCCGGGCATCGCACGCGACCTTCTTCGGCGAGGTGCAAACCGAAACGCCGACCCGCTTCATGCAAATAAAACATGGTGGTCGACTGGCTCGGCACATTGCTCAACCAGGCACTGCGCCAGCGAGAGGAATGCGCTCGCAGGAACTCACAAATGGCATGCAACGCCGCCGGCTTGTCCTGGGGCACCACGAAATCCTGGTAGTCCGCATTGCCGGTGCCGACGAACTCCAGGCGACGCGCGCCGAACTTCATCCGCCGCAACATCATGGCGCCGAAGCCGACCACCCGCCCTTCCTGGCGCAACAATAAAAAAAACAACTGGTGCGCGTCGCCGAACGTGCGCCACCAGGCGTCGAACCACTGATAGGTCTGAAAGACGGAATTGGTTTCGTTGCGCGCCACCAGCTCGTTCCACTCGGCGGCCGTCAACGGAATCTGCGCACGCTGCTCGATCAACTCGACGGCGATGGCAGTTCCAGATTCCACGGCGCGCGTCGGAGACGGCGTATCAACGCCGTCGCCCCTCAAGGCAACCGACACCGGCAACGAAGGCATTGCCGCCGTAGGAAGAACAGAACGCATCGCCAGGCACCCGTGTGGCGCGAGTTGGAAAGTTATTCGCCACCCCTATGCAACATACGCCAAAGCCCCCTGCCATGGCTGCCCACCACGTCACACCGATGCTGCCGCGAAACCACCCACCTGCGTGGCGTCGAGCTGCGAACGGAGTACTTCCCTTACGGTGGTGAACTTGAATTCGTTGATCAAGCGCGTGAGCCGCGCTTCGCATACATCCAGGTTCGTATAGTGTCGGAATTTCGACAGCCAGCTGGCATTGAAGCGCGGCTGCTCGGCATCGATCTCCCATGGATGCAAATAAAAGATGAACGGCTGGTTGTCACGTTCGTTGATCGAACGCAGACCCCAGCGCGTGAACCAGTACGGCAGCAGACGGAAATAACCGCCGCCGGCGACCGGCACGCGACGACCGAACAACTGCGCGGTCGACAACGGGAATTCAACGATGCTCGCGCCGTTCTTGGCGTGCATCAGCCCCGGCCGCGTCGAGGCGCCGGGAATGCCGTAGCGATCGTGTGCAATCGGAAAGATGCTCGAGTCGTAGCGGAAACCGAGTTCGCACAGAATATCGATGGCCCACAGCGAGCTGGCCGTAATGGAATAACTCGCGGCCCGATAACCAAGCACCGGTGCGCCGATCAGATCTTCGAGCAGCGCCTTGGACTCGCGCGTCTCCTGACGAAACACTTCCGGTGTCTGACGATATACGAGCTCGTGCGTGAGCCCGTGACAAGCGACTTCGTGACCTGCGGCATGAATGCGTTTGATCAGCTCAGGCGAGCGCTTTGCCACCCAGCCGAGCACGAAGAACGTCGCCCGAATGCCGTGCTTGCCGAACAGCTCCAGCAACCGGTTGGTACTGAGCTCGGCGCGATATTCCATGCGATCCCACTGGTCGCGACGAATCACTTCGGCCAGCGCCGAAACGTGGAAGTAGTCTTCGACATCCACTGTCATTGCATTGGCGTGCAATTGATTCATCACCGTCTCATAGCTTCCGCGCGACCCCAGTAATAAGCCACCGTCAGGAACGCGCGATTCTCCTGGTACTCGCCCGTGCCGTTCGACGTGTTGCGATCGTAGCGCTCGGCGGTCAGCCGCAGGCCGACTGTGCGCCAGGCGCGCCAGTTCAGCAGTGCGCCGGTGCGGAGCTCATCCGCTGTCGCATCCACGTTCTCGAAATCTTCGTTGTCCCAGGTTCCGAACAGCTCGAAATCCATCTCGCCCGACAGGCGCCGCGACAACGACGCAGTGTATGAATAGCGCGTGCGATTCAACTGTTTCTGCGTTTGATACTCTTCATCCGTCCAGGACGCGCCGAGCGAAAAGCCGGTGCGGCCTCGGTTGTAACGCCATTCGAGCGACGCCAGCCGGTTTTCGAACGGATCGGCCGTTGCTGTGATCTGCGTGCCGCCGCCACCGACCACGCCACCCTGCAACTGGGTGCGCAGCGAATCGCCGGCATCGCCGAGTTGCGTTCCCAACGTCAGCGCCAGCACCGACGATGCAGAGAGATTACGCGTAACCACCACATTCACCAGCGCGTTACCGGTCTTGTCGGCACCGTCGCGCTTCAGCCAGGTGTAACCGAGTTGCGCATCGATCGTGGTGCGCGAAGCATCCAGGTTCCAGCCCAGGAACACGCTGTCACGATCGAAATCAGTGTTGAAAGCGTCCTTGAAATCCACGCTCTCGGTCACTGCATTCAAGCTCAACTCACTGCGTGGCGAAGCGCGGCGGCCCAACGCCACACCGGCCTGGGTGCGATCCGCATCCAGCGGACTGCGCTGATACGTCGTCGTCGACCAGCGGCCGAACAAACGACCGAAGCCAGTCGATCCCAACCGTAATGTGAGATCCGGCCCGGTCGAAAAATAGTTCAGGTCCTCGCGATTCGCCGGCGTCGTCGGCGCGAACGGATCCGCCTGCGCCTGGCCGAAGGAATCCTGGAACATCCACTGCAAGGTTTCCGGCACGATCGCCAGCCCCAAGTTGCCGTTCGCAGTCCCGACCACCTCGCTGTCGTAGGTGTTGTCGAGATATTCGAAATAGGACAAATCGACGGCGGCATCGCCTCGGATTCGACGCGTGCGCTCGGTCCAGTCGGCCTTCAGGCCGACGGTGCCAATGGTTTCGTCGGTTTCGTTGGAGGGCACGCGGCCGATATTGTCGGAATATCCGACACCCGCTTCAGCGGAGCCAGTGAGCTCCGCGTGCGCCGCTGCGCTCACGACCAATGCCATGACGCCGGCTGCAGCCGGAGCCGCAACCCAACTTTGTAGCACTCGCCCCATGAACCCTCGCCCTTCTCGGTAGCCGCGCCTCGACTGCGCACGGCATTTTTTAGTGATCGCCGCTCGAGCCCAATCAGTACAAGTGACAGCGTCAACCGGCAGCGGCATCGCCGCGGCGAACATCCTGGGTATCGACCGTTTGATCGGAACGATCGCCATCCTTGTGACCGTAATACTGATAGTAATAACCGGGACGAACCTGCTCATCGGTTTGATTCAACACCAAACCGATCGACTTGCCTTCGCCCAGAAGTTCAATCGCATCCAGCACTGCGCTTTGCGGAGTGACGCCGGCGCGCACCACCATCACGATCTGGCCTACGGCGCTCACCAGCGCCATCGCTTCGCTCGTGATCAGCAGCGGAGCCGAATCGAACAATACAATGCGCTTCGGATCGCGTGCGCTGATTTGCGCGGCAACGTGCTCCATGCGCGCGCTGGACAACAGTTCGGTCGCCGTTTCGATCGCCTTGCCGGCCGGCAGCACGCTCAGGCCGGGCACGTCAGTCGGCAATATCACAGCCTCGGGATCGAGCTGCTCATCGTGCAGCAGATCCATCAAACCCATGTCGTTTTCCACACCCAGCACGCGGCTCAAATGAGCTTTGGCAACGTCGGCGTCCACGAGCACGACCGAAACATCTTTTTCCAGCGCGAACGACAGCGACAGGTTGATGCTGGTGAACGTCTTGCCATCGCCCGGCATCGCGCTCGCGATCATGATGCGGTGACCGTTCGGGACTTTGGGAACGCCGCGCCCCAATGCATTGGCAATCAGCGGACGTTTGATCTGGCGATATTCACCGCTGAGCTGACGTTCCTGGCTCAACGGCGGCAGTAATTCCGCGTGACGCAAGGCGTCGCGGTCGATGTGCAGCGTGCGCGTCGGCCGCAGCGGTTCCAGCACCGGCACTGCGCTCACGCGTGCAGCTTGAGCTGCCTGGGACGGCTGAGAGGCCGCTGCGCGAGCTGGCTGCATTGGAATCGTATGAGCCGGACTACCCGCAGCAGCCGCCGGCGCTTGAGCGCGCGACTCCTGGATCTTTTTCAGTGCTCGTTCGACGAGACTCATCGCTAACCTCGGCCCTTAGCTAAGCATCTGGCGCAGCAGCCGCGAACCGGGCTGCTGCACGACGACGACCACGATGAACACGACGAACAGCAGCCCTGCCGCGAAGGAATAACGCAGCACGCCGCCACGCAACTGAGCGCGATATTTCTCCACCCAGCTGCGCGTCACCGAACCCAGCACCGGCAGACCCGTCATGTCCGCCAGCGAACGGCTGGTAGCAAACACCGGCCGCATCATGTGCATCACATACGCCACGCCGGCGCCTGCACCGATGCCGACGATCAGCACCGCGAACAGGAACAGCGGACGATTCGGGAAAATCGGTTTGAAGCCGGCGCTCGGCGGATCGACGATGTTGAACTTCACCACGCCCGTCTGCTCGGCATCGCCGGACAGGCGCGCCTTTTCCAGGCGCTCCAGCAGATTGTTGTATTGGGTCTTGGTGACGGTGTAATCGCGCGTGAGGCGGGCAAATTCAGCTTCCACCTCGGGCGCCGTATCCACCAGGCGGCGCAGCTCGGCTTCGTTGCGCTGGCGATCCTGGAGCTGGCTCTGCAGCTCGGCGATCGCGACATCCGCCTGGTTCAACTGCGTTTGAATGTTTTGATAGACCGGATTGCTGCTCGCGTTCGCCATTGCCGCTGCGCCCGGATCGCCCCGGCGCAACGCTGCCAGCTCTTCCTGCTGACGAGCCTTCAACGCGTCGAGTGTTTCCTTGGTCGCGATCACTTCCGGATGCTTTTCCGTGTACTTGAGCAACAGCTCGTCCAAATGCGCCTGCGTTTCCTGTATGCGGCTCGCGGTGTCCTGTGGGCCACCGGAGGAGCCTTGCGAAGCGCCGGAACCGCTGCTGCCGGCCACGAACGGCGTTTCGCCACGCAACTGCCGCTGCAACTCCGCGCGACGGCTGTTTGCAACCTGCAAGGCACTCTGCAGCCGCTTCACTTCCTGCATTTCGGTCGTGAGACGTTCGAAGTAGCCGCCGTTGTCGCCGGGCACGAGGCCGACGTTCTTTTTCTTGAAGTCCGCCAGCTGCGATTCCGCTTCGGCGAGACGACGGCCGTAATCGTTCAACTGCTCGCGCAGGAATCGTTGCGCCAGCGCCGTGCCGTTGCGATCCGAACCCATGGTGTCTTCGACAAACGAGTTCAACAGCACGTCGACGACCTTCAGAGTCGTCGCGCGGTCATGATCGGCGAAGGTGATACGGAACAGCGTGTTTGGAATGCGCGGATCGCGAGTCAGCGGCGGCTCGAGCGAGATCTCGATGCGCGACATGATGCTGTTCAACAATGCCTCGCGCTCCGGGCCGGTGCGAGCCGTCAGGTCGAGGCCGACCTGCTGCGCCACCTTCTCCAGGTTGGCGCGGCCGAGCAGCGTCTGGCGTACCAGGTTCAACTGCGCCTCGACGTCGTTCTTCACCACGAGACCATCGACGACGCTGCCGAGCGCCGTGCGCGTGTCGACGTTGACGCGGGCGCTGGACTGATAGGTGTCCGGGATCGCGAGGACCACGAACCATCCGAACAAGCACACGACCCATGCCACAACCAACGCGTAACGGCGAAAGCGCCATGCGCCGCGCAGCTCGTTCAATACTTGTTCGATCAGTGCCTGCATACGAAAGCTCAGAAGAACGATTGCGGAACGACGATCACATCGCCCGGCTTCAATTCAAAGTTGTATTTCATCGCGCCCTTGTTCACCAGGTCTTCGAGCTTGACCTTGATCTCCGTGTCCTTGCCATCGACCTTGCGAACGATCTTGCCGCGATTGCCGGCAGCAAACTCAGTGAGGCCGCCGGCCGCGAGGATTGCATCCAGCACGCGCATGCCTTCGCGATACGGCAGCGATTGCGGGTTGGTCACCTGCCCGATCACTTTCACCTGGCTGAAAGCGCTCACCGGGTTGGTGACGATCACATTCACTTGCGGCGAACGAATGTACTCGGCGAGCACACCTTCGATATCGCGAGCCAGTTGCGAGGGCGTTTTGCCGACGGCCACCATGTCCTCGACCAGCGGCGTCGAAATCTTGCCATCGGGACGCACCGGAACGCTTTGTGTCAGCTCCGGGTTGCGCCACACAAATATCTGTAACGTGTCGCCCGGGCCGATGCGATAGTCCGGCGTGACGGCGCTGGCCGCCATCTGCGGCATGTGACTGTCGGAGGGGTTGACACTTCCGGGGGTGGCAGGTGGCGATTCGCCCGGAGTAGCTCGGGAAGCGGCGGGAGTACTCGATTGGCCCCAAACCAGCGCGGTCCAAAAAATCATCAACGAGGCCGCGAAGTTGAGCGCCGAAAATTGCTTCTGCATCCGATTCATCACAAGTGAAAGGTGGCAGGCCACGCCAGCGACTTGGGCCTCGCCAGCGATTGCAGTCCGGCTGCTGTCATGCACCCACGACAGCGACCGCAAGCCTAACAGAAAAGTCGTTAAATCCGCGGGATTACCGCCCAAACCGTGACGTAGCGCGCGCTTGACACGGCGGGTGAGGTTCTACCGCGCTCCCAATTCAACCAGCAACTGCTGCGCCTCGGCACGGCTGTCGAACAAAGCCTGAGTCCCCAGCAACTGTGTCAATTGCTCGCGGGCCCGATCCTTTGCTCCCGAGCGCGCCAGCGCAGCGGCATAGTGATACTTGATCTCGGCGGGTGCATTGGCTGGCGAAGCTGCCTTCTCCAGCAGCGACAATCCTTCCGCCACCTGCCCCGACTCCACCAGGATCCAGCCGAGGGTGTCCATGATCGCAGCAGACTGTGGCGCCAGTGCATAGGCCTCTCGGGCAGTGGCCAACGCACGCTGATCGCCCGTTTCGTAATACAGCCAGGCGAGATTGTTCAGCGAAGGAACATGCTTGGGCTGACGCTGCAGAATCTGCTGGTACTGCTCCGCCGCCTGGCGCTTATCGCCGGTTTTGATATAGGCATCGGCGAGCATGTTTCGAAAACCGATGTTATCTGGATGTTCCTTGGCCCATTGTTCCATCGCTTCCATCGGCTTCGGCAGTCGGCCCGCCACACGCGCCTGATAGATCTTGGTCGCCAGTTCCGGTGCGGGACGAATCTTTGCTGCCGCTTCGTACGCCTGCGCGGCTTCCGGATACTTCTGCAGCACCAGGTACACTTCGCCTTCGAGCGCCAGCAAGGCTGCATTGTTTGGATGCGTTTGTTTCAAAGCCGCGAGACGATCCAACGCCGCGGCGCCATTGCCTTCCTGCACTTCGAGGAATGCCATCGCGCCAACCGCCGGCAACCATTCCGGCTGCAGGTTGAGCGCCTTCTGCAACGACTCGCGCGCCGGTCCCCGCTGATTCAATCCGAGCTGCGCCCGGCCGAGGTTCAGCCACAGCACCGGATTCGTCGCATCGACGCTCGTGCCTTCCTGAAACAGCGTGACTGCCTGATCGAAGCGACCGCTTTCCAGATATAACAAACCCGCCGAATTCAATATGTCGCCCCGCTTGGGCGCGGCCGCCAGGGCTTCTTTGACAAAACCATCCGCGCGCTTGGCATCGTCTTTGGCGAGAGCCAGACGTGCCAGCATCAACGGCGGTTCCACCGCCTTGGGATTCGCTTTGTGAATTTCTTCCAGGCGAGTCGCTGCGCCGGTCGTATTTCCCTGCGCCAGATCGAGCTCGACCATGGTGAGCTGCGCCGGCAGGTTCGTCGGATCGACTTCAATCAGCTTCTGCAAGGCCGTGCGCGCCGCGTCCACTCGGTGAGCGGTCCATTCCACGCGCGCCATAGCGAACAACAACTCGGGCTGCTTGGGATTTTTTTCCAGTGCCTGCGCCAACAGCATGCGCCCCTTGTCGAACTCGCCAACGCGAGCGTAGTAACCGGCAGCGATGCTGACGATCGCCGGATCCGAGCCATGAGCCGCCGCCAGCATCGACTGCACCTGAGCGCGCCCGGCCGCCGGCCCTTCGGACAACGTGATGGCCTGAATCAACAATGATTCACGGCGCGGATCTGCCTTTTCGCCAGAATCCATTCGACGCAGCAGCGCAGCCGCTTTGGCAGGTTGTGAAGCCTGCAAGTACGCGCTCGCCAGCTGCGTCTGCAATCCTCGGCTGTTGGGAGATTCCGCCAGCGCTTTCTCCAGCGTCTCGATGGTCTCGCGATCGGCGCCCGCTTGATTGCGCACACCCTCGAACAATGCCGTCAGACGCGAGTTGTCGGCATCGGCTTCGATTGCAGGTACGAGTACGCGCAACGCTCCATCCGGATCTTGCAGTCGCATGCGCACCTGGGCGAGCAGTTGTCGCGCTTCCAAATTCTGCGGCGCTTGCTCGACGACTTGATTCAATTCCGCGCTCGCCTGTTCGAGATTGCCCTGCGCGACCAGCGCCACGCCCAACAAATAACGGGCCTGTGTGAACTGCGGAGCTGCGTTGACCAGACGGCGCAGTCCACTCGCAGCACCGGCGTAATCGTTCGCTGCCATCGCGATGCGCGCTTCCATCATCAACGCCAACGGCGAGCCTGCGACCAGCCGCTTCATCGCTTCGAGATTTTTGCGAGCGCCATCCAGGTTGCGCGCGGCAAGCTGCATCTCGATCAACGTGGACAGCAACGACGCCTGCCGCGGCACTTCCAGTTGTTTGCCTGCCAGCTCGTTCGCCTTCATCAACGCGGCTTGAGCCGCTTCGTTCTTGCTGCTGCGGGCGAGCAATGTTCCCTGCGAATACCAGGCGAGCGCCGAGTTCGGATGTTGCTCGGTGAGTTTGGTCGCTGCCGCCAGTGCTCCCGGCAGATCGCCGCGAGCCGACATCGTTTCAGCGATTCCGACCTGTGCTTCGAGCAGTTCTGGATCGAGCTTCACGGCCGCGCGGAATGCTTCTTCAGCTTCGGGCGTTTTGCCGACGCCTTGTAACGCCATTCCGCGATAGAGCTGCACACGCGCCGGCTTGATTGTGCTCGGCGGCGCACTCAGTTTTTCCAACGCCGGCGAGAAATGTCCTTGCGCCAGGTCGATCTTGATCCGCAGATCGGCGTAGGGATCAGCACCTTGCGGCTTCGGCAGACGATCCAGCTCCGTTTGCGCGGACGCCGGATCTCCGAGCCAAAGTGCGACCTGCGCCAGCAGCGCTCGCGCTTCATACAGATCAGGCTGTTTCTGGAGCGCGTTCTTCAACTCCACCAGCGCGCGGCGATACTCGCCGTCTGCGACCAGAGATGCCGCACGTTCGTAGCGCTGCTTGGGGCTGACCAGAAAATCGCAGCCGCCGCTGGTCAGCAACAATCCCGCCAGCAGCCCCCCGACCGCAAGCGCTCGGAGGCGCGAAATCATTTTGTTCATTATTGAATGATGCTCCGATTACGCGCTGGGCTTCAGGCTCGATGTGAATTCGCGCAACGTCGTGCGCGCAGCCGAGCAATCCTCACCAGCACAAAGCGTCCTGACCGCAACGATCGCCGACAGTGGTGCGGAAGTGAGCGATCGAACTCCATACTGAATCTGCAGGGACAACGTCCGCGCATACCACCGCTGATCGAGCTTATATGCATACCAGACCAGCCAACGGTCGCCTCGCCAGTCGGCAGCTTCCATTTCCACCCACGGCCCGTCATCCACAGGGGCCGCACGCCGTTGAACCGTTAGAGATTCGCCCAGCACGGAGTTGTTGAAACCAACCAGCTCCTTGCCTTGATGCTGATCGGCGTACAACGCGGCGAAGCCTTCGACCGTATGTGAGTCTTTCGAGAACGCCCCTCGCTGGATCAGATCGGCGCCGATGAACACCGGCTGCCAGTTGCTGCTGGTGAACGACTCGGTCGACCAGCCGGCCACGCGGACGGGCATGACCTCTGGAATGTTTTCTGGCGCGACGACATTGTCGTCCGCCATCAACCAGACCGGCGCCACCAGCAGGCTCGCCGATGCCATGGCAGCACCATGCCACGCGATCGCTCCGCTTTGCGGCGGCGGCACGTTTGGATCAACCACCGGCTCCGGCTGCACCGGCCAGCGCCGCACGATCAAAAAGAAAATCACCATGGTGCCGACGAACATCACCCAGCCGAAGCTGTAATGCTCCTCTCGCACGAGGTAGTGCTGCATGTCAGTCAGGTGTGCAGCGACGGCGATGATGAATATTCGGATCCAGTTGGTGAGCATCGCCAGCACTGCGGCGAGCGCCACCAGCTTCAGCCGCGTCCGCCACGAGTCGCGGTTCAACTCGCCGTACAAAACAGCGATCGCGATGGCGACGATGAAGAAATGCAGGCCGCTGCAGCCGCCCGCAATCTCCAGCGATCCGGCCGGCAGAGTGAATGTGTTGCCAACGAAATAAGCAGGAATGCCGGCTGTCCGCAGCAGCATACGAACTGCGAACGTCGAGCCCGATTGTAACAACGGATTCAGCGCGTCCCACAGCGGGATGGCGAAATAGATAAAACCGAACGGCAGCAGGTTGCGCCGAGCAGCAGTAAATCCGTAACACGCGGTGAACGCGCCAAAGATCATCGCCGGCAGCAACGCTTCATGCGCGATGCGTACGCCAGCGCGATAAGTGATCAGCCACACGATGCTGGCAGCAACGACGGCAATCGCAGGGAGCAAGCTCGGCCGAAGCTCCACTTGCGCCCACTGGCTCCGATTACGCCACAGCAGCCACAACGTGAGCGCAATGATCAGGTAGCCATGCGTGTACGTGCGACGGACCGTATCTTCCCACTGCTCGATCAGCGACAGCGTGGTCGGCCAGAACAACACGAAGCCCAGCACGACCAGAACGATCGCGCCGAGCGCTCGCAAGTTTTGGATCCGAGCCATCGTCGCGCGTCCGGCGACCGTCGTCAGCTCCAACGACGACAATCCCGGCGTGTCCATGTCAGTGCGCTATTCCGTACTTGTCCATCAAGTCGTACAGCGTCGGGCGGCTCACGCCGAGCAACTCGGACGTACGCGAGATGTTGCCTTCGGTGATGGACAACGCCTGGCGGATCGCTTGCCGCTCGGCGCGTGTGCGCACTTCCTTGAGATTGAACAGCAGCTCGCCGTTCACGCTTTCTTTCAAGTGCAGATCTTCGGCGGTGAGCAGCGGGCCTTCGCCCATGATCATCGCCGTCTTCACGCGATTCTCCAGCTCACGCACATTGCCCGGCCAGGAATACGCTTCGAGCGCGGCCGCCGCTTCTTCGGTGAAGCCACGCTTCGGACGACCATGCATGCCGCCGAACTTGCGCAACATCGCATGCGCCAGCACTGTCGGCGCGCCTCGCCGCTCACGCAGCGGCGGAACCTCGATCGTGACTTCGCCGATGCGGAAGAACAGATCCTGGCGGAAGCGCTGCTCGGTAATCAGCTGCTGCAGATCCTTGTTGGTCGCGCACACGACGCGCACGTCGACCGGAATTTCCTGCCGGCCGCCGACGCGCTCGATCACGTGGTTCTGCAGGAAGCGCAGCAGCTTGGCCTGCAGCGCGATCGGCATATCGCCGATTTCATCCAGGAACAGCGTGCCGCCGCTCGCGAGCTCGACTTTGCCGATGGTTTGTTTGACGGCGCCGGTGAACGCGCCCTTCTCGTAACCGAACAATTCGCTTTCCAGCAGCTGTTCGGGAATCGCCGCGCAGTTGATCGCGACGAACTTGCCGTCGCGGCGTCCGCTTTGTTTGTGGACGGCACGCGCGATCAGCTCTTTGCCGGTGCCGCTTTCGCCGAGGATCAGCACCGACACATCCGCCGGCGCAACCTTCTCGATCATGCGACGCACTTTGAGCATGGAATCGTCGGTCGCGATCATGCCTTCAAACGGCGCGGTGAACTGCGTTTCCTGCAACTGGCGGTTCTGTTGTTCCAGTGCATGAATATGAAACGCGCGGCTGACGATCAGCCGCAGCACATCGGTATCGACGGGCTTTTGATAAAAGTCATAAGCGCCCAGCGAAACCGCTCGCACCGCGTTGTCGCGATCGTTGTTGCCGGTGACGACGATCACCTTGGTGGCCGGCGCGAGGCTGAGCGTTTCGCGCAGCGTCTGCAGGCACTCGTTCACACCTTCGGGATCCGGCGGCAGACCCAGATCCTGCAGCACCACCGGCGGCTCGAAGCGGCGCAATTGCGCCAACGCCTCGGCACGGGTGCCGGCGATCAGCACTTCATGCTCGTCGAAACACCACTTGAGCTGCTTCTGCAGCCCCAGGTCGTCCTCCACGATCAGGAGTTTCGGCTTGTCTTCGCTCACATTCTTCTCCCGGTATCGAAAGGGTCTCGACCGCTTTCGACATTAAATCAGCGCTCAACCCATCGCCGCGTCATTGGCGGCGACTGGCGCATCCATGGTCTGGCCCGAAACGGGAAGGCTAACCGCGAAGCGCGTTCCCTGTCCGGGACTGCTCTGCACTTCCACGTCACCCCCCAGCAAACGGATGTATTCGCGTACCTGGTAAGCCCCTATGCCCATGCCCTTCGATCCCTTGGTGCTATCGAACGGCCGAAACAAACGGTTGCGCAGGAAGTCCGCGTCCATGCCGGCACCGCTATCTTCCACGATCAGCTGGGCTTCGCGGCCGTTTTGTCCGACGCTCACCGACACTTTTCCTGTTTCAGGCGTCGCGTCCTGAGCGTTGCGGATGATGTGCTCTATGACCATCGCGAGGCGCTCGGCGTTCGCGAGCACGGGCACCGACGGGCCTGGGTTCAACATCGGCACGGGCGCTCGATGAGTACAACGTGATACTGCCTGCTGCGCCAACTCCCGCAAGTCCGCCGCGACGTGCCGATCGGCCGAGGTGGAGCCTCGCAGCTGCTCGATCAGTTTGGTCATGCGATCGGAGGTGTTGGCGATGGTGCCGATCGCGTCGTCGATGAACTCGGGATTGTGCTTGTGCCGCTGGGCGTTGGCGACGATCAGCTTCAGTTGCGCGACCGAGTTTTTCAGATCGTGCATCATGAACGCAGTCAGACGATTGTAGGCCTCGAACTGCTTGCTTTCCGCCAGGCGGCGATCAGCGTCATGCTGCGCGATGTGAGTGGCCACGTGCCGGCCCAGCGTCTTCAGCAGATCGCGATCCTCGTAGGTCAATTCGAACGGCGGCGGCGGATCGTATAACACCACGAAGCCCACCAATCGATCCAGCTGCAACAGCGGCGACACGATGCGCAGTTGCGGATGATCCAGCAGCCAGCCCGGCATCGCGAGGTTGCCGTAGAAATCCGGCGTGCGACGGAACTCGTCGGTGTCGATGATCCACTGCGTGCGTGCGAGGAACACTGGCAAGTCCTCATCGGCAGCCATGCTGGCCGGGAGCGACAAGCTGTGAATGTGCATCGGCCACGAGGCATACGGCAAGAACTTGCGGCCGGTCTCGTCGCGAAGGAACAATACGCCGCCCGGGCTGGCGAAGATCTGCGCCATCGCGCGCACGGCCGTTCGGCCTACATCTTCTTCGTCCGTCGTCGACAGCGTGCTGATGAAGCGCAGCCACTCGATCCGGTAATCGTATTTATTGCGATAGAAGTGTTTGCTGATGAATACGCGCGCATGGCGCCGTAACGGTGCAGATGTGACCAGACTCGCGAGCACGACCACCGCGCCGGCGAAGAAAACGATCTGGCCGACGTTTCCCCATGCGCCGCCGATTTCCCGCACATAGAAGCCGCCGATCGCCATTACCGTGAGATAGGCGCCGATCACCAGCACGCTCGTGGTGTAGAAGACGATCTGCCGGGAAACGAAGACGTCCAGCGACCACTCTGGATTGCGACGGGCGGCAATCGCAATCAGCGGCATCGCGAAAGCATTCAAAATGCCCCGCGACGTCCACGCATCGATCGACACGGCGCGCAGCAGCTCGGTCTGCGAATACAGGAACAGGTCGAACGCGAACAGCGCCCCGACGCCGATGATGAAATATTTCAGCGAGCCACGCGCCGACTGCGACGAGTTGCGAAAGATCTGTTCGAGCAGGATCAGCCCGAGCAGCGACAACGCCAGGCCGGCACGCGATATCAGCAAAGTGGGATTGATCACCGCGACGCCCAAGTGCTCCAGCACCGGCAGCACGACTGTGGCGCCCAGCAGGACGACGCAAAGGGCACGCGACGCGATTACCAAAGGCCTGGGCGCCGCGACGCCGGCGACTGCAAGTAACGCCAGCAACCAGGCGCCGCCGCGCAGTGCTTCGGCGAAATAGATGAGCAGAACGGGAACGGCGCCGGTGTAGCTCTGGGCGGCCAGCACACCGGCCCAGATCGTCGTCATCGCGCTCGCGAGGATCAGGTGCGCACCCTGTTGCCGACCACGCCAGGCGGTGATCAGCAGTAGGGTCAGCACCAGGAAGCTCAGCGCCGCGATGCCATAACTGGCAATGCCGAACGCATTCATGCAGCGATTCTCAACGCGCGCCTTTTCTCCACACGATCACCTCCACCGTCTGCACCAGGATCGCCAGGTAGAACAGCAGGCTGTGATTTTTGACGTAGAACAGATCGTATTGCAGTTTCTCGGTGGCGTCCTGCTCGGAGGAGCCGTAGGGGTAGCACAGCTGCGCCCAGCCGGTGATGCCCGGCTTGATGGTGTGGCGCTCACGATAGTACGGAATGCGCTCTTCGAGCTGCTCGACGAATTCCGGCCGCTCCGGCCGCGGGCCGACGAAGCTCATCTCGCCGCGAAGCACGTTGAGGATCTGCGGCAACTCGTCGATACGCGTCAGGCGAATGAAAGCGCCGATCAAGGTGACGCGGCTGTCGTTCTTCTGGGCCCATTGCGCCTTGCCGTCTTTTTCCGCGTCCTCTCGCATGCTGCGGAACTTGAGCAGACGAAACGGCCGGCCGTACTGACCGACGCGCACCTGGCGATAGAAGATCGAAGCGCGCGGCCCTTCGGTGATCTTGATCGCCAGCGCCGTCGCGATCATCAACGGCGCCGCCAGGATCAGCAGCGCCAGGCTGGCGATGACGTCGAACAACCGTTCCAGCGTGTCGTGAATGCGCCCCTGCCGGAAGCCTTCGGAAAAAATCATCCAGCTGGGATTGAGGATGTCGAGCCGCACCTTGCCGGTTTCGCGCTCCAGGAACGACACCAGCTCCAGAATCTCCACGCCTTCCAGGCGGCATTCGAGCAGCTGATCCATCGGAAAGCGCCGCCGACGGTCGTCCATCGCAACCACGATTTCATCGACCCGATGCTTCTCGCACAACGTGAGCAGATCGGCGTTGGTAGAGAGCTTTTCAGCCGGAGGAACATCGGCTCCTTCATCGCCCTCCGCGGGCACGTAACCGACGACAGCAAAACCGCGTCGATCCGAACGACGACGCAGGCGAGCGATGCTGGCCGCGCGCCGGCCCGAGCCGTAGACGAGCACGCGACGTTTGAAAATCTCCTCGTCCACCAGCGTGTCGAACACCACGCGTGCGACCACCGAGCCGCCGAACGCGATCGCGAGGCTGAGCAGCAGCGCCCCTCGGCCGATGTGCAGGGTCGGGAATAGATAAAAGAGAATGGTGATGAACATGCCGCCGCCGAACACGCTGGCTGCGACGCGGGCAATCAGGCCGGCAAGGCGAGAACGCTGGCGCGAGTTGTACAACCCCATCGCGGCCATGCTGACGAACAGCACGCCCGCGAATACCAGGCCGCGAGGCAGCATCGGCCCGAGCATCTCTTCCGCCAAAGCCTGCGAATTGAAGCGCAGGGTGGCCGCGGCATACGGAGCGAAAAAGAACAGAATCCCCTCGATGACCGCGAGCAGCGCCAGGTTCAGGTGCCAGTAGTGTTGAAAAATTCGAATCGCCACGCGACGTTATGCCTTGTTCGCTTTGACTTGAGTCTTAAATTGAGGCGGGGTATTGAGCGCAAACACCCGGCCGCGCACCAGCGGTCGTAAGTCTAGTCAGTTCACCTGCACCGCCGCGTGAAGGCAGTTCACAGGGGTACTGTTAAATCCGCGACGCCCATCCCCGTCTTTTCTGGCCCGTCTTTTCTGGCCCATCTTTTCGAACCGATCAATTGACAATCATTCGCATTTGTATTTAGCATGATAGCCAATCCTAGAGCAGTGGGCTCGAGGTTCAGCGTCAAGCACCATGTACATCTGCCTGTGCAATGCCATCAGCGATCGCCAGATCCGCGAAGTCGTGGATCGGGGTGCCGCTTCCCTGTACGACGTGCAGCAGCAGCTGCCGGTCGCCAGCTGTTGCGGGCGCTGCGAGGATTCTGCGCGAGAAGTTATTGAGAACCATATCGAATCCGCGAACCGGCCCTGCGCTGCCTGACGACGGCCGCGTATTCTCGCGGTAATTCTCGCTTTCGTCTCCCCCCGATTGTCCGCTGCGCGCTGCGCAGTTGCCTCGTTCCGAGCGGCTCCGCCAAGATCGCGCCCCTTCACGTCCGTCAGGAGTCCACATGCAAGGGCACGCAACCGTATTGCGCCATCTGAATAACGTCCTCAAGAACGAGCTGACGGCCATCAACCAGTATTTTTTGCACGCTCGCATGTTCGAGCACTGGGGCCTGAAGAAGCTCGGCGAGTACACCTACAAAGAATCCATCGACGAGATGAAGCATGCGGACAAGCTGATCAAGCGCATCCTGTTCCTGGACGGCCTGCCTAACCTGCAGGACCTGGGCAAGCTGCTGATCGGCGAGAACGTGGAAGAAGCGCTGAGCTGCGATCTGAAGCTGGAAATGCAGGCGCATCCGGACCTGCGCCAGGCGATCGCGGATTGCGAACAGGTCGCCGATTACGTGTCGCGCGAGCTGTTCGAAGACATCCTGGAGTCCGAGGAAGAGCACATCGACTGGCTGGAAACGCAGCTCGATCTGATCAAGCGCGTCGGCATCCAGAACTACTGCCAATCGCAGATGGAGACGGAGGAGGACTGATTTTTCCGCTCGAAAGCGGCCAAGGCCCTTTCGACATGAGCCCGTCTCGAAATGGCGCCCGGTGAGCCCGAGCGCCAGGCGAATTACGAAATCGTCTTGTTGCTCGTGTTCGACAGCGTGCTGGTCACGCCCGACGCGTTCACCGCCATCACCGCGAAATACCAGGTGCCGGCGGAGAGATTCTCCACCACGTAACGATTGATGGACGGATTGTCGAGACTCACCGTCTGGTCGAGGTTGCTCGCCGTGCGCCCGTAACGGATGTGATAGCCGGCCAGGTTGGTCAGCGTGGTGCCATCCGAATTCGAAGTCGGCGGCGTCCACGACAAGGTCGCAGTGCCGGTGCCCACGTCGCTCACAGTAATAGAGAACGCGGCCAACGAAACATTCGCGGTGCCGTCCGAAACGCTGATCGTGATGTTGCTGTAAGCACCGACCTGAGCCGCCGTCGGCGTGCCCGAAATCCGGCCCGTCGAGGCGTTGAAGCTGGCCCAGCCCGGCAGATTGGCGACGCTGAAGGTGAGCTGGTCGCCGTTCGGATCGTTGGCCGCCGGCTGGAAGCTATAAGCCTGTCCGACGGCAACGCTGGAAGTGGGCGAACCGGAGATCGTCGGCGCGGCGTTCGTGCCCGAGCTCGGCGGATTGGCACCCGCACTGGCGCTCGAACCGCCATCGCCCCCGCCGCCACAACCACCCAACAAAACGGCGGTCAGGACCAAGACCCCCGCAGCGAACTCCGGAAAAATAATACGGCGCATGATTCTCCATTCGAGCTGGCGTCCGCACCTGCGAAAACCGCTCTATGTCTTTGATATCGACGGTGATATCTGCAACTGAGATTCGCTCGACGCGCGGTCGGCGAAGCACGCCGTATAGACATAACAACTCTCGTGCCAAGCCAGAAAGTTGCATGAGAATCAAAGGATTAACGCTGTCCGCCGATTGCGGGGCGGGCGTAGAACTGCTTTTGGAGTCGCCGTTCAGGAACACTTTGTCGCGGCGCCGCCTGAACGGGGCGCCATAACTTATTGATTTAAAAGCTCAGCGAACCTTGTCGCGAAGATACGACAGGGTGACCATCCGCGAGCTGCGACCGTTCCCTAGTTTCTTATTCGCCGAAGCCGTAAGGGTGGAGTCGCAGGAAAATGCCCTGCGCTTGCGTCACGGGCTAGGATGCGGCGCATGAGCATCCGTTTGTCCCCTCACCTGGCCGGCATTCGCTGTTTTGCCTGCGAAACTGCGCACGATCCGCGTGTGCTGCTCACTGTCTGTCGTCAATGCGGGCTGCCGTTACGAGTCGATTACGACCTTTCGCTCGTCAGCTTGTCCCTGCAGGACCTGAAATCGCGCGAGCCGACGCTGTGGCGCTATCGCGAGTTGCTGCCGTTATTGCCGAACGATGAGGTGTCGCTTGCTGAAGGCATGACGCCGCTGCTGTCGGTCGGGCGAAATGTTTGGGTGAAGGACGAATCGCGCAATCCCACCGGCTCTTTCAAAGCTCGCGGCATGGCATTGGCGGTGTCGATGGCCAAACATCTCGGCGCCGCCGCCCTCGCCGCTCCGTCCGCTGGAAACGCGGCCGGCGCTCTCGCTGCTTACGGCGCGCGAGCCGGCTTGCCCGTCACGGTGGCGATGCCTCGGGACACCCCCAAACCCTTCTTCGACGAATGTGAGTTGTACGGCGCGACCATTCATCGGGTCGCCGGCACGATCGCCGACTGCGGCAAGTTCCTGCGGGAGCACGGCCCGAAGAATGCCTTCGATGTGTCGACGCTGAAAGAGCCCTATCGCATCGAAGGCAAGAAGACGATGGCCTACGAGCTCATCGAGCAGTTCAATGGCGAGGTGCCGGACGTCGTGATCTATCCCACCGGCGGCGGCACCGGTCTGGTCGGCATGTGGAAAGCCTTCGACGAGATGGAACGGCTCGGCTGGATCCCGCGCGGCAGGCGCCCGCGTTTTGTATCCGTGCAAGCGGCCGGCTGCGCGCCGGTCGCGAAAGCATTCATCGAGGGTAAGGAGCGCACTGAGCCCTGGCCCGATCCGCACACTCACGCGTATGGGCTGCGTGTTCCAAGTCCCATCGGCGGTTTTATTTGCGTCCGAGTGCTGCGCCAATCCCGAGGCACCGCGGTGATGGTGAGCGACGAAGCTGCCGATTCCGGCACTCGATCGCTCGCAGCGATGTCCGGCATCGATGTTTGTCCCGAAGGCGGCGCTGCGTGGTCAGCCCTGCAAACATTGCGTGAGCGCGGCGACATCAGCGACAACGATCGAGTCGTCGTCTTCAATACAGGCACAGGCCTGAAATATCGCTAGCCCTTGGTCACATACAGCTGCAGATTCGAGTTATTGCGCAGAATGCGATTGAGCAGCTCGCGATAGACATTCCGCTCGCTCACGGCACCGGCATCGTGCCAATGCGCGTCGATGTCGTAGTGAATGCGATCGATGAGCCCCGGCTCGGAGTTCACGCGCGACGACGGATAGGCCAGCGAAATCAACTGGCGCAGCGATACGTTCTGCAGCGACACCTGCCCCGCATCGGGATCGAACTCGGTACTGCGCCAGTCCGCTTGCGAAGGCCGCAGGTCGATCGCATCGAATGCAATCGGACCGGAATAAGTCGCTTCGCGAATCGCGCCGGTGACGACGCCCGCCATGATTGGCCCGTAACACGTCGATATCGCGACCACGAACAGCAGTGCAAAGCGCAGATGATCGATGGGCATCGCGCGCTGGTCACTCATGATCGATATCAAACGCTCTTTGAGACTGCCGCCGGTCGACGCTGCCATACCGGAAAACTGCGCAGCGACGCCAAGCCGGCAGACACTCAGAATCGATTCGGCGTAAACGACCTGCTCGTAGCCCTCTTCGATCACTGTCTCATCACACGCAGCCTCGCGCTCGCGCAGAAGATTCGCGCCGATCCACCACACCAGCGGATAGAACCAGAACAACACTTCGACGCATTTGTGGATGGCGGCGGTGAGATTGTCGTGACGGCGCACGTGACACATCTCATGCGCGAGCACGGCTTGCATCTGCGCCGGACTCAATTCTCTGACGACTGCACGCGGCACGATCACGACCGGACGAAATGCACCGAACACACCCGGCCCCAGATCGCCTGCTGTGACATGCACGGGCACAGGCAAATCCATCGCCAGCCTCGGAGCCGATGCGAGCATCGAGTGAACCGAGCGCCACTGCAGAAACCATCGCAGCAGTAACACCGCTACAACGAAAGCCCAGATCGCAACAACGATCTGCACGTGAGACGCAACGCTGTCGATCGCCGTGGGCACGGCCGGCACGAAGATGGCATTGCCGACCTCGATCACGACTGGATCGACCGGCGGCGGCTCCGGCAGCGAGCGGCCAACGTAATCTCCCAACCATTGCAACACTGCGAACGGCACCAGGAACTTCACCGAAGCGCCGAACCAGATCCAATAACGAATCGCCGCCGAGTTGCGCCGGCAAGCTCTCGCGAGCACCCACGCCGCAATCAGAAACAGCGTCGATTGCCACAGGTGCTGCGCGAGCAACGCGATCATCAGGTGTCGTCCTTGCGATTCAGCTCACGCAGGGTCTTTTCGGCTTCTTTGATGTCGCCCATGGTCAGCTTGCCCGACTCGATCAGGTGCGCCATCACCGGCTGCGCCCGCCCGCCGAACAATCCGAGCAGCTCGTCGATGAGCCGGCGTTCGGCCGCCTCGCGCGTGATCACGGCTTCGAAGATGTGGGCGTTGCTGATCTTCTTGGCCCGCCGGACCATCTGCTTCGCCTCCAGCCGATACACCATCGTCTGCACAGTGGTGTAGGCCGGCCGGCCGCGCTTCGGAAACGCATCGTGAATCTCACGAATGGCGCACGCGCCGTGCGTCCACAGCGTTTCCATGATGATCAATTCCAGCTTGCTGAGCTTGGTCGACGCCAAGATTCCACCCCGAACTAAATCTGTGGTTGAGCCTACGCCCGCTGTAGTAGGACCGCAAGTCCGGCTTGTGCGCCTCTACTACAACTGTCATAGTAACTACGACTCTTGTGGTCCGAACTACTGAACATTCCTTCAAGGACACTGCAATGACGAACGACGCGCAACCGGTCGCCAATCCTTTCGGCGTAATGCAATTCATCAAACAGGCGGACGAGCTGACCACGGCCATCCTGGTGATCCTGGTCGTGATGTCGCTGGCCTGCTGGTTTGTCATCCTCACCAAGCTGTGGGACCAGCGGCGGATGGAAAAGGCTTATGCGGAGACGCAGAAGAAGTTCTGGAGCGGTGGCGGCTTGCAGGACGGCATGAGCGCGCTCACCGGCCGGGACAACGTTTTTCGTATGCTGGCTGAAGATGGAGTGCGGGCCGCGCAGTATCACAAGGGACATCTGACCGAGCAGGTCGCACTCAACGACTGGATCTCGGTCGCGCTCTTTCGCTCCATCGACAGCGTCATGACCCGCCTGGTCGGCGGCATGGCCATCCTCGCGACCACCGGCTCGGTGTCGCCGTTCATCGGCCTGCTGGGCACGGTCTGGGGCATCTTGAATGCGCTGACCCGCATCTCGCTGACCGGCAATCCCAACCTGGAACAGATCGCCGGACCGATCGGCGAAGCCTTGATCATGACCGCGATCGGACTGTTCGTCGCCGTGCCGGCGGTGATCGGCTACAACTGGCTGCTACGACGTAACAAAGCCCTGCAGGAAAAGATGAAACATTTCGCCGCCGACGTGCACTCCTGCATCGTAGGCGGCGCGCGCTTCGATACGGCGGCCCCCATCGCGCGAGTCGCGATGCCTCGGGCGGCCGCCGCTGCGAAAACTGCGTGAGCCGATCAGTGCTCGATGAATGTGACGTTGGAAGGCAGCGTCACATTCATTGTTTCGGACGTAGCGGTCAGCTCGCCCGTCTCCGGGTGCACCGAGAACACGGCGATCGAATTGGTGCCCGTATTCGCCACCAGCATCCAGCGCCCGCTCGGATCGAGCGAGAAGTCCCACGGCGTTTTACCTTGTGACGAGATCCGCTGCACCAGGCGCATCGTGCCGTCCTTGGAGTTCACAGCAAACACAGCGATGGTGTTGGCGCCGCGATTCGAAGCATAGACAAAGCGACCGTCGCGGCTGATTGCGATGTGAGCTGCACTCTTCTGTTCGGTGAACGTCGGCTCGTCCATCGCCAATGTTTGAATATGTTGCAAGCGAGCCTGCTTCGCGTCCCAACGATAGGACACGACTTCGGCCGCCATTTCGGTGACCAGGAACAGGAACTGGCCGTTCGGATGAAACGTGAGATGTCGCGGCCCGGACCCCGGCGACGCGGTCGCGAACGGCTCTGCCGCGGGCACGAGCTGTCGAGTCGCGGGATCGAAGCCATATACAAATATGCGATCGGCACCGAGATCTGCCGCGAGAACATAACGTCCCGAGGGATCGACGACCACGCCATGCGCATGCGGTGAAGTCTGTCGGTCCTGATTGGGTCCGGTGCCGTAATTGCTCTGTACTGAATTGGGAATGCCGAGGCGCCCATCGTCTGCCGTCGGCAACCAGCTCACATGGCCGGTTCCGTAGTGAGCGACGAACAGTGCCTTCGCGCGCTCATCGAACGCCAGGTGAGTCGCTCCACCGCCGCCCGAAGCCACACTATTAATGAGCGTCAGCTTGCCGGTGGCCGGATCCCGCTTGAAAGCGAATACGCGCGACTCGCTGTTCGTTTCGCTGACCGAATACAGTACCGGCAGCTTGGGATTCTCCAGCAGCCAGGCGGGCTTGGTGACCTCCGCAACGATTCCAATCGGCGACAGGCGGCCGGTCTTGGTATCGAAGCGAGCTGCAACGATGCCCTGCCCTGCGTCGGTGGACCGCGTGCCGAAATAGACCCACTGAGTTGCCGATCCCTGCGCCCCGGCCTGTGCCGGCACGACGGACAGCGACAACCAGAATCCCCACAGCCTCAACAATCGTTGCATCGATTCGACTCCCGTTCGTGGCAGGTACGCAGTCGAAGCATCTTCCCAGAGCTTCTCGCGAATCGCACGGCTAAAATGCGGCAGGCCGCTCACCGGATGATCGTATGCAAGAAGGCTTTGAGATCGTCGATCCGCAGTTCGCCAGGTATATCCTGTTCAACGCCAGCCTGGAAACGCTGGCGAGCCGCTTTCGCTGGACCGAGGGTCCGGTGTGGTTCGGAGATGCGAACGCGCTGTTGTTCAGCGACATCCCGAACAATCGGATGCTTCGCTGGATCGGAGACGTCGGCGTGTCCGTCTATCGCTCGCCGTCCAACTACACGAACGGCCATACTCGCGATCGCCAGGGCCGGCTGATCAGTTGTTCGCACGGCCTGCGCGCCGTCACTCGCACCGAATACGACGGCACGATCACCATCCTTGCGGATCGCTACGGCGGCGCGCGGCTCAACTCGCCGAACGATGTGATCGTGAAGTCCGACGGCTCGATCTGGTTCACGGACCCGCTGTATGGCATCGCTTCGGACTACGAAGGGGTGCGCTCATCGCAGGAACTGCCCTGCCACGTGTATCGCCTCGATCCACAGACGCGCGAGCTGACGGTCGTGGTCGATGACTTTGCCGGCCCGAACGGGCTCGCGTTCTCGCCCGATGAAAGCCGGCTTTACATCGCAGAGACAGGATTGCCGTACGAGAGCTCGCCCGAACAGCACGTGCGCGTCTTCACCATCGAAGACGGCAAGCATCTTCGCGGCGGCGAGATTTTCTACAAAGCGGATCGAGGCGCCGTCGATGGCATGCGTTGTGATGAGGACGGCAATCTTTGGACCAGTGCCGGAGACGGCGTTCACTGTGTGAATTCCGCTGGCGCGCTGCTGGGCAAGATCTACGTGCCCGAGCAGGTCGCCAATCTCACCTTCGGCGGACGCATGCACAGCCGGCTGTTCATCTGTGCCACCACGTCCGTTTACGCCATTTATCTCAACCGTCGCGGGCTCATCCAGCGCTGAACGGTCACTGCGCGGCGAATACAACCAGCGCCACACCCTGCCGGGGAATCGCAAGATCGAGCTCGCGAGCACCGCCACGGCCGGCTTTCGTTTGCAACGTCTCAGCAACCATTTGCGACGCTTGTTCGAGCTGCGCGTATTGCGATGAGTTCGGCGACTGCGGCGATCCCATTCGTTTCCAGGCAGTGAACGCGTTCCCATGGGATTCATCGACGCGCCACACAGTGGCGGCGCGGCCCGCGTTCTTCTTCGAGCCTTTCACGGACAAACGAACCGTCGCGTCCGACCCGGGCAAGTCGTCGTCGTGATAATTCCAGACCAGCACCGCGAGGTCGCCATTCGCGGATCGAGTTGCCAGCGTGCCCACATCCGTATCGCCGCGAACGCCTTCAGCAACGATGCGATCCAACGGCAGCTGCGCACTGCTGCTCGCCTGCAAGCGCTCCGGCCCCAGCTGTGCAAACAAACGAAACACATTGAGCACCGGCAGATCGATGCCATTGGTTGAAAGCTGCCGATACCCCGCGAACCAGGGCTGATCTTCGAATTCAAACGCCCACGACAGCACGCCTTCGAGATTCACACGGCGTCGCTCCGCCAACTCCCAAATGCGCGCGAAGCTTGCGGCCGTATAGCTGGAGTACATCGTTCCGTTGCGATATGCATTCTGCGGCCCGGGGCACGCGGCACATCCTTCCGGATCGCTCTCGCCGATGACGATGGGTTTATTTGCAAGCCCGGCGGCGGCTATTTTTTCGAACGCGGCGTCGACGACCTTCAGGTGCGTCGATATGCCCATGCGCACGTGGCCATCGACGAACGTCGGCTGGCCCTTGGCATGAAACGACAGGAAGTCCGTCGGAGTCCCCACCTTGCCAGTCGCGTAGTTGGTGCCTGAAGTGACGTGTTTCAGGAAACCATCCATGAATGCGCCGCCCGCACCGGCGACATCGGGTCCGCCGACTCGTGCCGTCGGCAGTGCGCGACGTACCGCGTCGATCGCCACGTCGTGCATGCGATAGAACTCTTCGGGACTGCCCTGCCAGTAGACATTCAAGTTGGGCTCGTTCCAGACCTCGAAGTACCAGCGCTCGACTTCTTCGCGGCCGTAGCGCTCGATGTTGTGCAAGGTCCATTGATAAACCAGCTCGCCCCACTTTTCATAACTGTTGGGCGGGTAGCTCCAGCCGGTCGCGATCAATTGATACTCGAAGCCCGGCCGCCATAGATGCTGATAGGGCACGCCCGCCGGCGCCGATGACAAGGCCTGAGGCATGAAGCCGAGCTGCAGATAGGGCCGCACGCCGCGTGCGAGATAGGTATCGAAGAGGTGATCGACGACGCGCCAGTCGTAGACGGGCTGGCGGTTATCGGTTTCGGTATAGATGTTGGTGCTGCCCCACTTGAACGCCGCCGTACCGTCGCCGGTGTTGAGCAGGTTGTGAGTGCGGAAGTAGACCTCGCCCGACCGCAGCTTGCCCAAGGCGGCGAGCAGTTTGCGGCCGTCCTTCATGGTTGCGTAGTTCGGCTCGTCGGCACCGAAGAAGCGCCACACGGGAGTGAGCTTGCCGGTCACGCGAGACGCATCGACGGTAACCGTTACTGGCTGCGCAGCGCCCGAAGGCGGAGCCTCACCGGCAGCCGCGAGCGACGAGATCAATCCGAGCGATAACCACCAAAGCTTCATGGCCCACCGACGCGCTGGCAAACGAGCGCCGTACGCTATCGCGCCGCAAATGGGGTGGCAACGACCATTGTCTCGCGAGTGTCCTGCGCGCTGCGTTCGTTCGCCTTGACACAAAATGAGCGGACTGGGAGGATTTTGAGCGTCTTACCAATTTGCATGGTCGGATAGACCAGGATTCCCGCGAATGTCAGGCATCGAAGAACCCGAAAGCGCCTCGGGCGGCAGGCTCTACAAGCGTGTCGCAGACGAGCTGCGTGCTGCGATTCTTGCCGGACGCTACCCTGCCGGCCGGCGCCTGCCCGCCGAACGCGAACTGGCCGAACAGTTCAACGTCAGCCGGCCGACCATTCGCGAGGCGGTGATCGCGCTCGAACTGCAAAACATCGTCGAAGTCCGCCTCGGCGCCGGCGTGTACGTACTCGAACCCAGCGCCAATCAGCGTGCCGGCAGCAACGGCCCGGAACTGACGATCGGGCCGTTCGAGTTGATGGAAGCTCGCAAAGTCATCGAACCCGAAACCGCAGCGCTCGCAGCCACCGTGATCACCGACGAGCAGCTCGATGGGCTGGACGCAATCATCGAGCGCATGGAAGAAGAAAACCGCCTGGAAATCCAGGGTGAGAACGCGGACCGGCAGTTTCACGTCGGCATCGCGGCTTCGACCGGCAACTCCGCACTGGTCGCGGTGATCGACGACCTGTGGCATCGACGCCAGACCGATCCGTTCTTTTTCCGGCTCATGGAAAAGGCGCGATCCAAGGGCGTGAAGCCGGTTGCCGACGATCATCGCCGCATCCTTGCAGCGCTGCGTAAACACGATCCGTCCGCGGCCCGCGCCGCCATGCGTGACCATCTCACTCGCGTCATCGAAACGTTGCTCAAGGCCACCGAGACCGAGGCGATGGAGCGCGTGCAAACCGAGCTTGCCGCGCGTCGCCAACGTTACATCCGCACGCTCAACAAATAATTCCGTCGATCAAGCCGCGGGCAAGCAGGCGGGCCCGATCGGCTCGAACGACTTGTACGTCAGAATGAATTCCTGGTGGCCGAGCTCTTCGGACTTGGTTTGCTGACCGCTCGCCGCCGCCTCGATCAAGGCGACGATTTCATCGCCGACTTCGTCCAGCGTCGCTTCACCGGTCAGAATACGGCCGGCGTTCACGTCCATGTCCTCGCTCAAGCGTCGATATGTATCGGGATTCGCGCACACCTTGATGACCGGTGCGATGGCTGAACCCACGACCGAGCCGCGACCGGTCGAAAACAAAACGATCTGGCTGCCGCACGCGATCAGCTCGACGATTTCGGCGTTGTCGGCAATGTTCGGAAAGCCAAAGCGCACTTCGCCATCGGGCACGACATCCAGCAGATAGAGTCCGCCGCGAGGAGGCACATCGCCCGGCTTGATCAAACCAACGATCTGCGACGCGCCCGACTTCGCGTACGCGCCCATGCTCTTTTCTTCCTGCGTCGTCAGGCCGCCTTCGGCGTTGCCGGGCGCGAAACTGCCATGCCCGAGCACGGCGTAATAACGCGCAGCCTTCTCGACACATGCGGTGATTTCTTTTGCGAGCTCGGGTGTGGCAGCTCGCGATGCCATGTGACCTTCGCAGCCGATGAGTTCGCCGGTCTCTTCGAAGATGCACGCAGCGTTTGCTGTGACCAAACGATCGAAGGCACGGCCGATCGCGGGATTCGCAGTGAGGCCGCTGGTGCCATCGGAGCCGCCGCAAATCGTTCCCACCGTCAATTCATTCATCGCGACCGGCACCGTGGGCTGCGCATCCAGCTCGGCACGAACCTTTTCGACCCAAGCCCGACCGTCTTTGATGGTCGAACGCGTGCCGCCCGCCGCCTGAATCACAACTGTGTGCACCGGACGACCGCTCGCCGCGATTGCCTCGCGCAGACCGCGACGATCGAATCCTTCGCAGCCGAGGGAGACGAGCAACACTGCGCCGACATTTGGATGCGCACCAAGCCGACGCATCATGTCGTAGGCATATTGATTGGCGTAGCAACCGGGAAAGCCGATGAGGTGCACATCGCGATCGCGAAACGGTGCGACGATTTCTCTCGCCACATGGTGGGCACATTCGACCAGGTAGGCGACCGCAACCACGTTGCGAATGCCTTTACGTCCGTCGCTGCGCAGCCAGCCTCTCATCATGGGTCTCACCGCTTCGTAAATCCAAGGTCGCCGTCGTGCACATACGTCGGCAAGTAATCGCTCTTCATGTTGTGCAGATGGACCACGTCGCCGCGTTTGATCGCGGCCGTGGTCGAGCCGATCTCGGCACCGTATTTCAAGACTTTCTCGCCCGGCGCGAAGTCACGCCGCGCGATCTTGAAACCGACCGGTGCATCGGCCGACAGCTTCACATCCTTACCCTCCATGCGGACGACATCGCCGGCTTGCAAGTTGGCGCAAGCGACGACCACGTTGTCCTGCTCGGACAGCAACAGCAACCGGCGATCGAGCGACTCGATCGGCCGGTCGCGTATCGCGGGGTCAGTCATGATGGAACACCTCTTCCATCGACGCCCACCACTCGTCTTCGCGGCGCGAGTCCAACGCTTGCTGACACGGCGCGGTGAGCGCCCACCAGCGTTGCGTCGCTTCGTCCTCGGCCATCCTGGCCATGTCCGCTGCGAAGTCCTCGCCGTGATATTCGAAATGCCCGAACAGGAGATTTTCCGGCTCACGCAAATAGATCGTGTAATTGCGAATCCCGCAGGCGGAGATTCGCGCCAGAACGTCCGGCCACACGGCGGCATGCAATGCCTTGTACTCCGCGATTTTTTCCGGACGAATACCGATAACCCAGCCCATGCGCCGCATCTGCGCTTCGCCTCACTTGTGACCGAACAGACCGTACGCGAGCACCACACCAAAGCCGACCAACGGAATGACCATCGCCGTCTGCAGGCTGCCGCTGACATCGGCCAGGTGCCCGACCAGCGGCGGCAGGATCGCGCCGCCGATGATGGCCATGATCATGAACGAGGAGCCAATCTTGGTCAGCGGGCCCAGGTCGCGCACGCCCAGGGTGAAAATCGTTGGAAACATGATGGACATGAAAAAGATCGTCAACCACAGCGCGCCGATTGCAGTCCAGCCGGAGGTCGTCATTGCGACCAGCACCAGCACGACGTTCGCGCATGCATACAACGATAGCAGTTTCGGAGCCGACCAACGCTGCATGATGAAGGCACCGGAGAAGCGCCCGACCATCAACGCCAGAAATCCGAACGACAGCAGATGCGCGGCCTGTCGTTCCGTTGTCTCCGGGCTCAAATCTTTAGTGAAGTCGATGAAGTACGACCAGACCGCGACCTGCGCGCCGACATACACGAACTGCGTGAACGCGCCGAGCGTGAGATGCCGCACCTTGAGCAATTGACGGAACGAAGCACGCAGTCCTCCCGCGACGTTCGCGGCGCCTTCATCCACCGGCGGGAATTTTGTCAGCGCGATCATGACCGCGACCAGCGCCACGCAGCCGGCGAGCACCAGATAAGGCAGCTGCACCGCCTGCGCTTCGGCGATTCGATACGCCTGCAGGTCGGCAGGTGACATCGCCGCCAACGCTTCGGGCGAATGCTCCACTCCGGAGAAAATGAAAATGCCACCCAGGAACGGCCCGAGAAACGCGCCGATGCCGTAGAACGATTGCGCCAGGTTGAGCCGCGACGACGCGGTGTCGGGCGGCCCCATCACCGATACAAATGGGTTGGCCGCCGTTTCCAGAAACGACAAGCCGAACGCGATTATGTACAGCGCGACCAGGAAGAATGCGAACTGCCGCACTTCGGCCGCCGGATAGAACAACAGCGCGCCGATGAAGTACAACGCGAGCCCGATGAGAATGCCGTACTTGTAACCAAAGCGGCGCATCGCGAGTGCCGCCGGAATCGCACCGAGAAAGTAACCGCCATAGAACGCGGTTTGCACCAGGCCCGACTGGCCGCGCGTCAGGTCGAGCGCCTTCTGGAACTGGCGGATGAGCACATCGTTGAGCTGCGCCGCCAGCGCCCACGAAAAGAACAGCGTTGTGACCAAAATAAACGGCACGACGTAGCGTGCCGGCAGCAGCGGCGACCGTTCGGACGCCGGCGACGTGGTCAAAGACTCGACGCCCGCAGGTGCGATTTCTTTCATGGCACGCTCACTTGATCGGAGTGAGCGTCACGCCGATGAATCGCGCCAGCTCGCCGCCGGTGGGAATCTTCAGCGCATTGATGCTCAGCTCATGCCGACCCGCGGGCACCTGGATCGTGCCGACCTCACGCGTGATCACATCGCCCTTGTGCAGATCCGGCGTCGTCTCGCCCGTCTCCACCACGTGCTGCAACGATTGCTCGCCCAGCTTGATTTCCATCGTGCCGCCGCCGATGCCTTTCACACGATTGTATGTGGCCTCGACTTTGTATTTTCCTGGCTGGCGCGCCAATACGGGCCACCACACGCGGCCTTCACTGCTCGTCCAATCTGTTGATCCGGCGCGAGCGTACGTATTGGAGCCATATCCAACGCCACCGGCGAGCTTCGCGTCGAAGATGCGATATGCGTTGGCCTGATCGCGACTGAGCGGCAGCGAGCCACCGGTTTTCACATCGCCATCGAATGTGACTTTCACGACCGGGATCTCAGCCTTGCGTGCGGCCGCCGGCAGCGTGATCTGGAAATGATCGGGATCGATGCGACGCGTCTGCAGAGCACCGCCGCCCATCAAGGTGACGGACTTCGGATCCGACTGCAGATCGCCGACCACGACGTTGCCGCCGGGCGGTTGATCGAAAACAAACAAGTACAGATCCTTGCCCTTCTTCGATGAAGTGCCCCACGGCTGCACCGGCAGCGGCGTGCGTTCGGCCGCGTAAATCGCGTCGCCGTTGACCTTCATCCACTTGCCGATGCCTTGCAGGATCTGCAGGTCCTCGGGCGAGAACTTGCCGTTGCCCATCGGGCCGACGTTCATCAGCACGTTGCCGCCCTTGGCCGCGGCACGCGCCAGCAGCTCGATCAGCTCGGCCGGCTTCTTGTGCTGCTTGTCGAACTTGCTGTAGCCGTACGATTCGTTGGTGGTCGGAATCGCTTCCCAGTAGCCGTCGACGGGCTGGAAATAACGCGGCTTGTCGGGCGTGCCGTGATAATCGAACAGCTTGTCGCCGGCATAGGACTCGCCGACGCGATCGTTCATCACGATCGAAGGCTTCAGCTCGTTGGCACGATCCCACAGCGCTCGCGACATTTCATACGGCAGCATGGTGCCGGTGTCCCACCACAGAATCGCCGGATCGTAATTGCGAATGATCTCTTCCAGCTGCGGCAGCGACTTTTGATTCACATATTCCCACGAGCGCGCGAAGTGCGGCGCCCAGTCGAGATTGCGTTTGCCGTCGGCCGTGCGCCACCAGAATTTTTCGGTCGGCTGCCACGGGAAGTCCCAGGTGTTCTTTTGTCCGCCGGGATGGCTCCAGTCCTGCGACTGCGAGTAATACAAACCGAACATCAGGCCGTGCTTCTTGCAAGCATCGCGCAGCTCGCCGATCACGTCGCGCTTGAACGGCGTCGCGTCCACCACGTCGTAATCCGTCACTTTGCTGTCCCACATGGCGAAGCCGTCGTGGTGCTTCGACGTGATGACCATATAACGCATGCCGGCGTCCTTGGCGGTCAGCACCCATTCTTCGGCATTGAACTCGGTGGGGTTGAAGACGCCGGCCACCTTGGTGCGATAGTCGGCGACCGGAATCTTGGTGTTTTGCATCAGCCATTCGGCGTACGCGCCGGAGCGGCGGCCTTCGAACTCGCCGCCGAAGGTGGAGTACACGCCGAAGTGCAGGAACAGGCCGAACGAGGCTTGACGCCAAGCCGCCAGCGCCGCCGCTTTCTGTGGTGGGGGTACGTAAGCAGCGAACGCTGGCGGCTCGCGATCGAGAGACGCCTGCTGTGAGCTTGGGGTTGAGGTGGTGCCGTCATCCGGCCTGGCTGCGTCATTGGCTGACTTGCCGCAGGCACCGAGCGCGACCGCCAGTGCCAGGATGCCGGCCCCCTTCAACTGCTTCATCGATTGTTCTCCGACTCCGAGGGCTGCAATCTACTACTGGCCTGATCGGCTGTAAAACACTATTTTACGTCATTCGGGAAATCTGTCAGGCCAATTGACAGGCACTCACAACCATCGAGGGGATGTATGAACAGACGCAAGGTCCTGAGCGGCATGGGAATGGCGGTCGCGGCAACGGCATTCGGCAACGCGCTCGCCGCCAGGTCCGATTCGCAGTGGAAAGACTGGCCCACGGGCAGTTCACCGGCTGAGATCGGCAGGCGGGTCGCCGAGCGCTTCGTAGCGACTCCGCACACCAACTTCGGCCGGCCGGGGCTGCCCAAGAGCATCACCTACCCCGAGACCTGCACCTGGTACGGCGCGCTCACATTTGCCCGCTCGAGCAAGGACGCTGCCCTGACCAAGAAACTCATCGCGCGTTTCGAGCCGCTGTTCGGACCGGAAGCGAATTTGATTCCGACCGCGGATCACGTCGATCCATCCCTGTTCGGAGCGGTGCCGTTCGAGCTGTACATCCAGACCAAAGATCCGCGTTACCTGCCGATCGGCAAAACCATCGCCGACCGGCAATGGTCGCCGCCGACGAAGGAACGTATGCAATCACTGTCTCCGGAAGACAAACAGATCGTCGAGGAAGCAGTCGCCGCCGGGCTCAGCCAGCAGACGCGCTTCTGGATCGACGATATGTACATGATCACGGCGCTGCAGGCGCAGGCATTCCGTGCCACCGGCGACCGCACGTATATAGATCGCGCCGGCAAGGAAATGGCCGTGTATCTGGATAAGCTGCAACAACCCAACGGCTTGTTCTATCACGCGCCGGACGTGCCGTTCTTCTGGGGTCGCGGCAACGGCTGGATGGCTGCCGGCATGGCGGAGCTGTTGCGCTCGCTGCCGGAGAATCATCCCAACCGCGCGCGCATCATGGCTGGGTATCGCAAAATGATGTCGACGCTGCTCGAACATCAGACCGAGGCTGGCATGTGGCGACAGCTGATCGATCGGCCCGAATCGTGGCCTGAAACGTCGTGCACCGGCATGTTTACGTTTGCGCTCATCACCGGAGTCAAGGAAGGCTGGCTCGATGCGAAGGCCGGCGCGGCAGCGGCTCGCAAAGCGTGGCTGGCTGTGATTCAGTACTTGAACCCGGACTCCGATATTCGCGAAGTCTGCGAAGGAACGAACAAGTTGAACGACTACCAGTACTACATGGACCGCAAACGCAACGTCGGCGACTTGCACGGCCAGGCGCCGCTGCTGTGGAGTGCGACGGCGTTTCTGCGCTGAGATTCACCTATGAGAAATTTATACCTGGCAACGTTGTTGGCCACGCTCCCCTCTTTGGGTTGCGCGGCGGGCTCACTCACGATCACTGTCGTGAATGAGCTGCCGCTCGCTCGCGCCAACGAGACCATCGAAGTGTCCGCCAAAGATCTGTCGGCGCTCGCCGCCGACGATCTCGCGAAAATTCACATCACCGACGCGAGCGGCAAGGAGTTGCTCGCGCAGGCCGTGGACAACGACTTCGATGAGTTTCACAAGCCAGACGCTGTGATCTTCCAGGCCAATTTCGCGTCCAAGGAGACCAAGAAGTTCACGGCCAGCCTGGGAGCAAAACAGACTTACAAACTGGAGGACTTCAAGGCCCACGGCCGCTTCGTGCGCGAGCGGTTCGACGATTTCACTTGGGAGAACGATCGCATCGCGCATCGCACGTACGGCAAGGCGCTGGAGACCTGGCGCGGTGAGCCGTTGACGAGCAGCACGATCGACATCTGGTCGAAGCGCACGCCGCGCATGGTCATCGATGAGTGGTACATGATCGATGACTATCACACCGACCATGGCGAAGGCGCGGATTTCTATTCCGCCGGCGCGAGTCGCGGCTGCGGCGGCGATGGTCTGTGGGCGGCCGACAAGTTGTGGGTGTCCAGCAATTTCGTCCAATCGCGCGTGCTAGCGAACGGCCCGATTCGCGTGCTGTTCGAGCTCGAGTACGACGCATTCGATGTGAACGGCACTCCGGTCAGCGAAGTGAAACGCATCAGCCTGGATGCGGGCAGCCAGTTCGATCATTTCCAAAGTACTTATCAGCCTCGTGCAGCGATGACGCTCACCTCGGGCATCGGGCTCAAGAAAGTGACCGGCGAGGTCAAGGAGTTCAACGCCGCTCGCGGCTGGCTGGCGAAATGGGAGCCGATGGAAAAGAACGCCGGGCAGCAGGGTCTCGCGATCATCGCGCCGCCCACGCAAGTGGAGCGGCAAGCGGAAGATCAAAAGAATCTGTTGCTGCTGGTGAAGGCACCGAACAACGCTGTGTCGTATTGGGCCGGCTTTGCCTGGAACAAAGCAGGTCAGTTCAGCAGCTTCGACGCCTGGAAAACTCACGTCGATGAATTTGCGCGGCGCTTGCAGTCGCCACTGAAGATCAGCGTCGCGGTGAAACAATGAGATCGTGCGCAGCGCGAGTTGCGCTGTTCGCAGTGACGTTGTTGATCTCGGCGCAGGCACTTTGCGCCACTCACCACGTTGCCGGCTTCGATCTGGAAGTGATCGGCGACTTGCATGGCTTCACGCTGTCATCCGAGACCAGAAAAGTTGAGGACGGCGTCGAAGTGCTCGCCCTGACACTTCGCAGCCCGCAGCCAGCGGTGCCGCCGCCGTTTACGTTGAAGTGGTCGCTGCCTTCTCATGGCGTCGCCGGTCACTGGATGACCGGGCGCGGCCAGACCAAAGGCATTCGCCCTGATTGGTCGGGCGGCCGTTTGCAAGCCTCCATGCTCGCGCGTGAAGCTCCCGTCAGCACTTTGTTTGGTAATGACGATCGCAACGTGCTCACGTTCGCGCTCTCGGACGCCTTGAACACGATCAGTTTCGGCTCGGGCGTGCGCGAAGAAGACGGGCTCATTTATAACGAAGTGGACTTCTTCGGCGAACGTCACGAGCCGTTGACCGAATACACCGCACTGTTGCGAATCGATCGCCGGCCGGTGCGCTACGAAGTCGCGCTTCACGATGTCGGTGAGTGGTGGGCCGCAATGCCCGCTCACACACCCTCGCCCACTCCGGAAACCGCGCGCCTGCCGGTGTATTCCACTTGGTACAACTATCATCAGAAGGTCGATGCTGCCGAGTTGCTGAAGGAAATGGCCGTTGCCAAACAGCTCGGCTATCGAACCATCATCGTCGACGACGGCTGGCAAACGCTCGATAGCGCCCGTGGCTATGCATACACAGGCGATTGGCAGCCCGAGCGC
>CAMLEO010000006.1 GCA_946478975.1 uncultured Steroidobacter sp. | reverse complement strand
CCGTGTACCGGCGTTCGCGCGGTTCGAGGCGACGTTAAGTCGCCTCGAAAAGCCATCCGCGCTCACCCGGCGGTAATGGACTCGCCGAACTTCGGGGCAGCATACTGGCTTTATGAAAGCGCAGTTGCCCCGGCCCCCGCTCGATCCGCTGAGCGATTCGTTGCAACTGTTGCGAATGAGCGCGACGCTGTATTCGCGCTGTTATTTCACTTCGCCCTGGGGTCTCGAACTGCCGGCGTTTCCCGGCATGCTGATGTTTCACGTCGTAATGGCCGGCCATTGCTGGCTGAGCGTCGGCGGCTCGGTGCTGCGCCTGTTGCAACGAGGGGATTTTGTTCTGGTCCCGTGCGGCACCAGACATTCGCTGCACAGCCAGCCCGGCGCTGACACCGTGCCGTTGTTCGATATGCCTCGTGAATATTTGAGCGAGCGTTACGAAATCATTCGGCATGCGGGCGGCGGTGCACCGACCGAAATCGTCTGCGGCACCATGGAAGTCGACAATCCCGGTGCCGTCCAATTGCTGACAATGCTGCCGCCAGTGATCGGCTCCGAAGCGATGAGCCCGGCGCACAAGGAATGGCTGCACAGCACGTTGCAGCTCATGGCCGCAGAGGCGGTGGATTCCAAGATCGGGCGCGAGACATTGCTGGCGCGGCTCGCCGACGTGGTGGTGATGCATGCGATCCGCGGCTGGATCGAAAAGGACCCCGCCGCCTCGACCGGCTGGCTGCAGGCGCTGCGCGATAAACAAATCGGCCGGGCCATCGCGCTGATTCACGACGATCCCTCGCGGCCTTGGACCCTGGCGTCACTGGCCGAAGAAGTCGCGATGTCACGTTCCGCATTCGCCACTCGCTTCGTCGAGCTGGTCGGCATACCGGTGATGCAATATGTGACTCAATGGCGCATGCAGGTTGCGCTGAGCCTGCTGAAATCCGACGGCGCCCGCGTCGGCGACCTGGCCGCACGTTTGGGTTATCAATCCGAAGCGGCGTTCAGTCGCGCGTTCAAGCGCTACACCGGCTTTTCACCCAGCGCCGTAAAGCTGGCACCGAGGGTGCCGTCCGTGATTCCCAGCGGCGGGAGCGCAATTTCCTGACGGCCTGAGGAACCATCGCCGGTGTTCGGGAATCCCATTGAAGTCGGCGGTGCCTTAGCTGGGGCGGTCCATGAAAGCGGCGCTGGTGAGCTGGCTTCTCGTGTTGCTGACAGGCCTCGCCTGTGCGGCGCAGGAGCAGAGTGAGACCAGGCCGCGCTCCCCCAGGCAGCAGTCACATGCCCTCGTGCATATGGAAATACGCGACGCCATTGGCCCTGCGACCAGCGATTTCCTGCAGCGGGGGCTGACGCACGCGAGGCAGCGTGGGGCGCAGCTGCTGGTGCTGGAAATGAATACGCCGGGCGGGCTGGACACCGCGATGCGCGACATGATCCAAGCCATCCTTGCGTCGCCGGTTCCCGTTGTCACTTATGTGTCTCCGTCCGGAGCGCGCGCCGCGAGCGCCGGCACATATATTTTGTATGCGAGTCACATCGCCGCGATGGCGCCCGCCACGAGCGTGGGTGCCGCGACGCCAGTGCAGATCGGCGGCGACAGCAACTCACATCCGCCGGATGAAAAGAAAACCGACGACAAGGAGAAGTCGGCGCCGGAGCCCGGCTCGGCTCACGAGCGCAAAGCCATCAACGATGCGGTTTCATACATTCGCGGACTAGCGGAACTGCGCAATCGCAACGCCGATTGGGCAGAGCAGGCGGTGCGCGAGGCCGCGAGTCTCACCGCGACCGATGCGCTCGAACAGAAAGTCATCGATCTCATCGCCACCGATCTGCCCGATTTGTTGAGGCAGATCGACGGCCGCTCGGTGCACACGCAGTTCGGCACCGTCGAGCTCGACACCGACGGCATCATCGTCGAGGAGTTCACCGCCGACTGGCGTACGCAGCTGCTGAGCGTGCTCACCAATCCGAACGTCGCTTATCTGCTGATGCTCGCCGGCATTTATGGATTGCTGCTCGAAGGTTACAACCCGGGCGCCGTTCTGCCGGGCGTCGTCGGCGCGACCAGCCTGCTGCTGGCTTTATATGCATTCCAAGTGCTGTCGGTGAACTATGCCGGCGTTGCACTGCTGGCGCTCGGTGTCGCAATGATCGTCGGCGAAGCATTCGCACCGAGCTTTGTTTTGGGCACCGGCGGCGTGATCGCGTTCGTGATCGGCTCGATTCTGCTGTTCGACAAAGGCGTGCCCGGGTTCCAGATCGCTCGCGGGCTGATCGGCGGCATCGCCCTCGGTGCGGGAATTCTCATGCTGTTGATGGCGCATGTGTTCATGCGATCGCGCAAGACTCGCGTGATGACTGGTGCCGAGCAGCTGTTGCAGGAAACGGCCATTGCTTTGAATGATTTCGAAACGTCCGGCCTGGTCGACATTCATGGCGAGACGTGGCGCGCCGTCACTCGCGATCCGATCAGGAAAGGTCAGCGTCTGCGAGTGTTGCGCGTCGACGGGCTGACGCTGGAAGTCGTCGCCGAGGAAAAGCTTTCACCCCTGTGAGGAGCGCACGATGTATCTCATCATCCCCGCGCTGCTGCTGATCTTCCTGGTGATCAGCGCCATCCGCATCCTGAACGAATACGAGCGCGGCGTGGTTTTCACGCTCGGCCGCTACACCGCAACCCGCGGCCCCGGGTTGGTGCTGATCATTCCGATCGTGCAGCGAATGGTCAAAATGGACCTGCGTACCATCGTGCTCGACGTTCCTACGCAGGATGTGATTTCGCGCGACAACGTTTCAGTGAAAGTGAATGCGGTGGTGTACTTCCGCATCGTCGATCCGGCACGTGCGGTGATTCAAGTCGCCAACCCGTTCGAGGCGACCAGCCAGCTGTCGCAGACGACGCTGCGCTCGGTGCTCGGTCAGCACGAGCTCGACGAGATGCTCAGTCAGCGCGAGCGCTTGAATGTCGACATCCAGCAGATCCTGGATCACGCCACCGATGCATGGGGCATCAAGGTGGCGAACGTCGAGATCAAACACGTGGACCTGAGCGAAACCATGATCCGCGCCATGGCCAAGCAGGCGGAAGCGGAGCGCACACGGCGCGCCAAGATCATTCATGCCGAAGGTGAGAAACAGGCAGCGGCGATGCTGGTCGAGGCTGCCCAGGCGCTGAGCGCCGAACCTCGCGCCATGCAGCTCAGATATTTGCAGACGCTCACCGATGTCGCCAACGAGCGGACCACGACGCTCGTGTTTCCGCTGCCGCTGGACCTGATCAAGCCGTTGCTCGATCGGTGAGTTACGCGTTCGCCTGCAGGCGCTCGGGCGAAGGCGATAGATCCGCGAACTGCAGCGCCGCCAAGCGCGCGTACAGCTCGTTCGATTCGAGCAGCTGTGCATGCGTGCCAATGGCCACGATGTGGCCGTGGTCGAGCACGACGATGCGATCGGCCTTGAGAATCGTCGACAGTCGGTGCGCGATCACGACAGTCGTGCGATGTTCCATCAGCCCTTCCAGCGCCTGCTGCACGTAGCGTTCGCTTTCCGCATCCAGCGAGCTGGTTGCTTCATCGAGCAGCAGGATCGGCGGATCTTTCAAGATCGCGCGGGCGATGGCGATGCGCTGGCGTTGGCCGCCCGACAATCGCATGCCTTTCTCGCCGAGGAATGTGTCATAGCCTTGCGGCAACTCGCGAATGAACGCGTCGGCGCCGGCGGCGCGCGCGGCCGCTTCGATCTCTGCGTCGGTTGCTTCAGGCCGGCCATAGCGAATGTTTTCTCGCGCGCTGGTACCGAACAACACGGTTTCCTGCGGCACCAGGCCGATACGCCTGCGCAGGTCTTCCGGCTTCAAGGACGCGATATCGATGCCATCGACTTTGATGCGGCCGTTGGCCGGATCGTAGAACCGCAGCAGCAGCTGGAAGGTCGTGCTCTTGCCGGCGCCGGACGGGCCGACGAACGCGACGTTCTCGCCCGGGGCAATGGTCAGCGAGAAACCATCGAGCGCGGCCGACTCGGGCCGGGAGGGATAACGGAATGTCACATTCTCGAAGCCGATGCTGCCGATCGCCGGATTCGGCAGCTCGCGCGGGTTCGGCGGCGCTTTGATCGTCGGCGTGGCGTTCTTCAGCTCGATCAGGCGCTCCATCGCACCGGAGGCGCGCTGCACTTCGCCCCACATTTCACTCAGCGTTGCGGCGGCAATCGCGACATACACCGCGTAGATCAAGAACTGACTCAGCTCGCCCGCAGACATTTCGTGATCGAGCACCCGGTGCGCGCCCTGCCACAGCACGAACGTGATCGAGCCGAACACGCACATCGTGGCCACGGCCGTCAGCGCCGCGCGAACTTTGTTTCGATGCAGGGCTACGTTGAACGAATCTTCCACCGCTTTGCTGTAGCGCTCGGTGTGCAGCTTCTCCAGCGTGAAAGCCTGCACCGTTTGAATGGCATTGAGCGTCTCGCCCGCAAGGCCGCTGGTGTCGGCGATTTTGTCCTGCGAATCGCGCGACAGGTTGCGCAGGCGGCGGCCGAAGATGATCAGCGGCGCAATGACCACCGGCACCAGGATCACGATCATGCCGGCCAGCGACGGGCTGGTGGTAATCATCAGCGCCAGCGCACCGACCAGCTGCAGCGCCGAGCGCAGCATCATCGACAGGTTCACGCCGGCGATGGATTGCACCAGCGTCGTGTCGGTGGTCAGTCGCGACAGCACTTCACCGGTGCGTGTGACTTCGAAGAACGTGGGGTCCATGCGCACGACGCGGCTGTAAACATCCGAGCGCACATCGGCGACCACGCGCTCGCCCAGCCAGGTCACGAAATAAAAACGTAAGGCCGCGAATACGCCGAACACGGCGGCGGCGATCAGGAAGGCAACGAAATATTTATTGATGGTCGCGGCGTCCTGCGCCGCCATGCCGCGGTCGATGAGATCGCGAAACGCCATCGGGATGACCAGCATCGCAACCGATGCCAGCACCAGCGACAGCATCGCCAGGCTCAGCAGGCCCAGATACTTGCGCAGGTATGGCCACAACTCACGCAGCGGTTTGAGCGAGCGGCCTTTGGGACGGTGAAGAATATCTGACATAAAAGATGAATGTGACAGTCCTTGTCGTAGCGTGAGGGCTCTAGCGATACACCGGCAATTCGATGTCGGCGAACAGCGCTTCCACGTCGGTGGGTGTGGCCGCGTTACCGGCGCGATCCACCAGCCGGCGCGTCAGATGCGGTGCGAGCAGTTGGAGGAAATCATACATATAACTGCGCAACAGTGCGCCCTGGTGAAAACCCGCCCAGGTCGAGTGCGCCGGGAACAAGTGCGACGCGTCGATCGACACCAGGTCCGAGTCCTCGCGCGGGTCCACCGCCATGCTCGCGACGATGCCGACGCCCATGCCGAGCCGCACGTAAGTTTTGATCACGTCGGCATCGCGGGCAGTGAGCGCCACGTGCGGCGTAATGCCATGGCGCGCGAAAATCTGTTGCAGCGAGGAGGGCCCTGAGAAGCCGAACACGTACGTGACGATCGGATATTTGCCGAGAGTTTCGATCGTGACTTTGCCTTCGTTGGCGAGCGGATGCCCCTGCGGTACGACGATGCGCCGATGCCAGCGATAGCAGGGCAGCAGCACCAGGTTGGTGAACAGCTCCTGCGAGCCGGTGTTGATCGCGAAGTCGATGCGGTCTCGCGCGGCCATGTCGGCGATCTGCTCGGAGGTGCCCTGGTGGAGATGCAGCTCCACGTCCGGATATCGCTCCCGGAACTTGCGAATCACCTGCGGCAACACATATCGAGCCTGGGTATGCGTGGTGCCGATGGCCAGCGAGCCGCGGCCGTCGCCCTTCTGCTCGTCCGCCAGGCGCTTGATGCTCTGAACTTCCTTCAGGATTTTCTGGGCGCGGTCGATGACGCGCTTACCCGCCGGCGTGACCCGCGTCAGGGTGCGGCCCTGGCGCAGAAAAATCGGAAACCCGAGCTCGTCCTCCAGCTGCTTCAGCTGCTTGCTGACCCCGGGCTGCGAAGTGTGCAGCCGTTCCGCCGCAGCGGTGATGTTCAGGTCGTTCTCGACGATCGCCGCCAGGTACCGTAATTGTTGTAGTTTCATGCACTTACTGTAGCGCTAGAACGCGACGCACACTCATAACGGGCCCGCATCATGACAGAAGAAACCAGTCTTTCCCTGGTTATGAGGCGGTTAGCTAGAGTGCATGCCACGGAATAAGGACCGATCATGACTCCCTCGTCTACAGAGCAAGCACTCTCGCCCCGCCTGCAAACCCTCCTCGAGGGTACGCGTGCGTTGCTGGAGCGAGCCGTCCGTGAGCACCAGGACGTGGTGTACTCCAACAGCCTCGGCGCCGAAGCCATGGTGTTGACCGACATCATCAGCACCTACGCGCCGGAAATCGAGATGTTCACGCTCGACACCGGCCGCTTGCACGATGAGACCCTGTCGCTGCTGGACCGCCTGGAGCGCCGCTATCAGCGCCGCATCCAGGTGTTCTCGCCGCAGGCCGAAGCCATTCAACAGTACGTGCGTGACAATGGCATCAACGGATTCTATCTCGGCGTCGACGAGCGCCAGTCCTGCTGCGGCATCCGCAAGATCGAGCCGTTCAAGCGCGCCATCGCCGGCCACAAGGCCTGGGTGACCGGCGTCCGCCGCGAGCAGTCCGCCGAGCGCGCGCTGGGCGAGCCGCTGGCCTGGGACGATCGCTACGGCCTGTGGAAAGTGAGCCCGATGCTCGACTGGACAGAGGCCGACGTGTGGGCGTACATCAAGGCTCGTAACCTCCCTTACAACCCCCTGCACGACAAAGGCTATCCCAGCATCGGCTGTGCGCCCTGCACGCGTGCGGTCGAGCCGGGTGCCGATCCGCGCTCGGGCCGGTGGTGGTGGGAGAACCCCGAGTCTCGCGAGTGCGGTCTGCAGCCGCGCCGTCGAGTGATTCCGCTCAAGGTCGAGCCGCGTCGCGCGGTCGCCCAATAACGCACCGGCGCGAGGAGCGCCGAAGCATGGACTACTTCCCGATATTTCTGCGGCTGGTGAACGAGCCGGTGCTGGTCGTCGGCGGCGGCGAGATCGCCGCGCGCAAGATCGATCTGTTACTGCGCACCGGCGCTCGCGTCACCGTCGTGTCGCCGGAGCTGATTGCTTCGCTGGCTGAGAAAGCCGCGGCCGGCACGCTTGCATATGTCGCTGACGAGTTTCGTCCCGAGCACCTCGACGGCATGCGCCTCGCGATCGCGGCGACGGACAAGCAGTCCGTGAACGCGTGGGTTGCACATCAAGCCGAGCGCCGAAACATTCCCGTGAACGTCGTCGACGATCGCGAGCTGTCGCGGTTCATCATGCCGGCGATCATCGATCGCTCGCCGGTGGTGGTTGCTGTGGGCAGCAGCGGCGATGCGCCGGTGCTGACGCGTCGGTTGCGTGAGAAGCTGGAATCTTTCCTGCCTCAACGTTTGGGCGAGCTCGCGAAGCTCGCGGGTCGGTTGCGCCCGACGGTGAAAGCGAAGCTGGAAGATGCCGGCACCCGTCGACGCTTCTGGGAAAACTTTTTCGACGGCGGCATCGCGTCCGATGTGCTGTCGGGCCGTGAAGATGCGGCCGGCGAGGGCATTCTCGAACGCATCGGCACCTCGCTCACTCGCTTCGCCAAGCAGTCGAAGTTTGCAGGCGAAGTGGCGCTGGTCGGCGCCGGCCCCGGTGATCCTGGATTGCTGACGCTGCGCGCGTTGCGTGCGCTTCAGAATGCCGATGTGGTTCTTTACGACCGCCTGGTGTCCGCCGAAGTGCTGGATCTCGCGCGTCGCGATGCCGAGCGCATCAACGTCGGCAAGGCCGCGGGCAAGGCTCATGTTTCTCAAAAAGAGATCAACGCGCTGCTCGTGAAGCTCGCGAAAGAAGGCAAGCGCGTTTGCCGTCTCAAAGGCGGCGATCCTTTCATTTTTGGCCGCGGCGGCGAAGAGCTGGAAGCACTCGCGGCTGAAGGCATTCGGTTCGAAGTTGTTCCGGGCATCACCGCTGCGGTGGGTTCCGCCGCTTACGCCGGCATTCCGTTGACGCATCGTGATCACGCTCAGGCGCTCACGTTTGTCACCGGTCATTGCAAAGGCGAGGCGGACAACGTTGATTGGTCCGCGCTCTCGCGCCCGGGTCACACGGTTGTGTTTTACATGGGGCTCAACCAGCTCGAAACGATCGTTGCTCGCTTGCGTGAGCACGGCGTTCCCGAGACTCGCGCCGCCGCCATCATCGAACAAGGAACGCGCTCTACTCAGCGCGTCATCACCGCGAGCTTGGCTGATCTGGCGCAGAAGGTCGCCGATGCCAAGGTCGAATCGCCCGCTCTATTGATCGTTGGCGAAGTCACCCGCCTGCACGATGTGCTGCATTGGTTCAACACGCAGTCGTTGCAGGCCCCCGCGTCCGATAACGAAGGAAGGCTCTCCGCATGAGCGTCCAGACTGCTCCCATCCGTCAAGGCTTCGCCGATGCCATCGGCAACACGCCGCTGATCCGTCTGAACCGGTTCAGCGCGCTCACCGGTTGTGAAATTCTCGGCAAGGCCGAGTTCATGAACCCCGGCGGCTCGGTGAAAGATCGCGCCGCGCGCGCCATCGTCGAGGCGGCGGAGCGCAGCGGCAAGTTGAAGCCGGGCGGCACGGTTGTCGAAGGCACTGCCGGCAACACGGGCATCGGTCTCGCGCACGTGTGCAACACGCGTGGTTATCGCTGCATCATCGTGATGCCGGACAACCAGTCCAACGAAAAGTATCAAATGATCGAAACGCTCGGCGCCGAAGTGCTGCGCGTGAAGACCGTTCCTTACAGCGATCCGAATCATTATCAGAAGATCGCCGGTCGGCTGGCCGGCGAGATTCCCGATGCGATCTGGGCGAACCAGTTCGACAACACCGCGAACCGCGACGCGCACGAGCAGACCACCGGCCCGGAGATTTGGGAACAAACCGGCGGCAAGATCGACGCGTTCGTCGCGGCGACCGGCACGGGCGGTACGCTTGGCGGGATCTCGCGTTACTTGAAGAAGCAGAATCCCAAGATTCTGGTGACACTGGCGGATCCGCAGGGCAGCTCGTTGTATCACTGGCTGCGCCACGGTGAGCTCAAGGCCACCGGCCCCGGCTCAATCACCGAAGGCATCGGCATCGGCCGCGTTACCGCGAACCTGGAAGGCTCGCCGATCGACAATGCTCTGCACATCACTGACGTGGAATGCGTGCGGACTGTTTATCAGCTGCTGCGCGATGAGGGTTTGTTCCTGGGCAGCACCAGTGGTGTGAACGTTGCCGCTGCCGTGCAGATCGCCAAACAACTCGGCCCCGGCCACACCATCGTCACCGTGCTTTGTGACAACGGCGCGAAGTATCAATCGCGCTTGTTCAATCGCAAGTGGCTCGCCGAGAAGGGCCTGCTCGACGCTGCCGGGCTTGCTCCGCAAGTTGGCCAGAGCGTGTTCGCCGAAGGGGTGAAAGAACGCAAGCTCGCCACCGCGTGAGCTTTGTTTGATCTTTTTTTGAGGCCCTCGCTACTCGGCGAGGGCCTTGAGCACCGCCTGCGGATTGTTCTTGATCGCCCTCAACAGCGCCTTCGCCGGCCCGGTCGGCTCCCTGCGCCCTTGTTCCCAATTGCGCAGCGTGCCCACGTCCACCTGCAACAGCTTCGCAAACTTCGGCTGACTCAGCTGCGTCAGCGCGCGGATTTCTCGCACCCCGGCGCTGTCCACGTAGAACACACGGGAAGGCGGGCGCGTGCCGCGCATGATCTCGTCCGCTTGCTCAACGCTTTCGAGCAGCTTCTCGAAAAATTTCTTGCTCACGACCAGTGCTCCACAATTTTCCGCATCAACTCTTTGTCTCTCGCTGACAGATCGCTCTTTGCGCCTTTGCCGTAGATGGCCAACAACCAGATCTGCGCCTTCGACGCGCGCCAGTAATAAATCACCCGCGCCCCGCCGCGCTTGCCTTGCCCTGGCAACCCCCAGCGAATCTTCCTCAGCCCTCCCGTCCCGGGAATCAGATCCCCCGCATCAGGCCTCGCAATCAGCTCACGCTGCAACCTCGCGTATGAATCATCCGGCAGCAATGCTTTCACGTCCGCGGTGAACAGCGGCGTTTCAATGAAGACCATCGGTTCCGGATCCAGGTAGGATAGTATGTCAGTGACGTACATGAGTCAATGACGCACGCCAATCATGTGACGTGCCTCGCAGCGAAGGTAGCTGAGGGGAGGGCGCGAGAAAGGCGTCATTTCTAACAAAGCGCGCCCGTAATCCCTCGATCTGGCGCCGTCATTTGGTGTACGCAGGTCCGGGGTGGGCGCAGTGGCTTGCGCGCTAACACCTAACTAAAGATGAGCTTCATCTGCCGCGTGTTTCGCGCGCGCGTGCGCGCGGCAACCATGAGTCGCTTGTTCTTGCTCACCTGAGCTGTGCTGTTTTTATATCCAGGTTGACTGGCGCCGGCTTGCCGCCGTCAGGGATTGCGATCTATACGCCAATGGAGTATAAAAGCCATGCTCACAGTGATTGAGTCCCCGCTGTTCACCAAACTGTGGCCGGAGTACTGCGAAGAGCGCGAGAGACAACATTCCCGCGCACGTGCTGAAGCAAATTGCGGAGGAGATGGGTCATGCCACGTCGTGAGAAAGATTTGCTGGCGCGGGACGCGAAGCGCGACATTGGCAGCGAACTGTTGCAGGCCATTCGCGACGTAAAGGCGGGTAAGAACGGCGCCAGGTATCAAGTGGCTCCGAACGACATCATCGCCACTCGCATGAAGTGTGGGCTGTCCCAAAGCCAGTTCGCGGCAGCACTGCAGATCTCACCTCGCACGCTCCAGCAGTGGGAGCAAGGCCGCAGGCAGCCGTCCGGCGCAGCCGATACGTTGTTGAAAATCGTGGCCCGCCATCCGGAGGTCCTGCGCGAAGTCATGGCGGCTTGACCGCCGAGCGATGAGCTAGCACATTGGGGGCATCGAACAGGCGAGGGTGGTCCCGTGGGTAAGCTGACTCGTTATGCGCTGTTCCTGATTGTCGGCGCCATGGCATTGGCCGGGTGCCAGACGACACCTACTTCGGCGCCGGCGGCGGCGCTGCAGTTGATCCAGTCGCAGCCGCTGGTGCTGGCGCCGGATTGCCGGGCAAGCGGCAGTTTCTTCGTGGAATTCTCGGTGCTGAGCGACGGGCGCACGGGGCGCATTCAGGCGCCGGAGGGTCCGACGTGCGTGCAGCAGGCGCTGACGGCCTGGGTGAACTCGTTCCGCTATTCCCCGCCAGGACGAGACACGCCGGCCGGCGTGGAATGGATGATGGTCACGGCGCCGAAGGGAACATAACGAAGCAGCCGCGAGACTCTTCGAACCCCATAGCAACCTTCCGCATTTCGCTCGCGTCCAACCGCACAAGAGAGCTGCGCCGCGGCTCGTACACGGTTGTACGCAATGAAGAAAAAGATTCTGCTGTCCATCGTCGCGCTGCTGCTGATCGGCGGCCTGGCGCGCTATGCGCTGACTCGCGAGCATCCCATCGACACGCGCTTCACCGGCGCCTATCGATTCGACGACGGCACAGTGATGATGATCACGCCCCGCGACGCTGAGAGCCTGCGTTTCAAAAAGATGAGCGGCGAAACCGGCACGCTCTGGCTCAACAAACAATCGGAAACCTATGAAGGCGGCGACGGCTGGGCCGAACACGAACCCATCACCAATCGCGTGCACTTCGAGCGCGACGCGCAGGGAAAAATCGCTGGCTTGAGCTGGCATCGAACCGCGCAGGACACAGCTGTCGATCTCAAAGCCATCCGCCTGCCGCTGCACGAAGAAATCGTCACATTCAAAAGCGGCAATCTCACATTGCGAGGCAAGCTGGTGCTGCCCGAAGGCGCCGGCCCGTTCGCCGCCGTCATCCCCGTGCACGGCTCGGAAGACTACAGCGCCGTGGACCGATATTCCGATCCGTACATGGACGCCGCCAACGGCATCGCTGGATTCGCCTACGACAAACGCGGCACCGGCGGTTCCGAAGGCGAGTTCACAGCGAACTTCGACGTGCTCTCCGACGACGCGGTCGCCGCCGTCAAATATCTGCGCACGCGCAAAGAAATCGACGGCGACAAGATTCATCTCGCAGGCTTCAGCCAGGGCGGCTGGATCGCGCCGCTGGCCGCGTTGAAGGATGGAAACATTCGCACCGTGTTCGTCGGCTTCGGGGTCGCCATCCCGGTGTTGGGCGAAGATCGCTGGGGCTATGTGTATGCGTTCCAGCAGAAGGGCTTCGGCGACAAAGAGATCGCCGAGATGGACAGCATCGCGGCGATCTTGAGCGACATTTTCGACCGCGGCCAGAATCGCTGGGCCGATTTCGAGAAAGCCGCGGAAGCAGCCAAGAGCAAACCCTGGTACGACACCGCGAAACACAGCGACTCGCTGTTCGGCATGATTCTGCAAACCGACATGCCGCTGTGGCTCGCGCGTCCCTATATGTGGTGGAAGTACGGCCGCTCGGACGTGACGTTCATCGATCGGCTGTACGATCCGGCGCAGACCCTGGCGAAGCTCGACACGCCCAGCTTCTGGGTCTTCGGCGGCAAAGATTCGAGCGCGCCGACGCAGTGGAGTGTGGACGCGCTGAAGAAACTGCAGGCCGCAGGCAAGCCGATCGAATATTTCATCTATCCCGAGGCCGAGCACGGCATCCTGCGCTTCGAGCAGAAGCCGGACGGCGAGCGCCAGCCGGTGCGCTACGAACAGGGCTATTTCGAGCAGGAGATTACTTGGTTCCGCCAGCACAGCGGCCTGTAATATCCTAGGGCGCATGGTGCAACGTACGCCCGACGCTCCTGCCTTCGAAGAGCTGCTCTCCCAACGACTCAGTCGCCGCACGCTGCTCGAAGCAGGTGTGGCGCTGAGCGCCTCGACATTGCTGAGCCCAGCGGTGCTCGCCGACAAGCCGGTCGCATCGCTGCGGTTCAAGCCGATTCAAGCCAGCAAAGCCGACGCGGTGATCCTGCCGCCGGGCTACAGCTACGACGTGCTGATTCGCTGGGGGCAGAGCCTGTCGCCGTCGGTGCCCGATCTCGATGCCTCGAAGCTCGACAGCGGAGTTTTGTTCGAACCTGGCGCCGCCGAGCGGCAGCGTCAGCAGTTCGGCCAGAACTGCGATGCCATTCATTTCTTTCCCATCGCGGGCCGGCCCGATCACGGCGTACTGTGCGTCAACAACGAGTACACCGACGATCGGCTGATGTTTCCTGCGCATCCGGGATTCAGCAGCGCCACTCGCGACTACATCAAGGAACGTCCGCAACTCGTCGCCGTCGCGCAGGCGGCGCAAGGCGTGTCGCTGATCGAAATTCGCCGCGAACGCGGCCGATGGCAGTTCATCAAGAACTCGCGTTTCAACCGGCGCATCACTGCCACCACGCCGATCGACATCGGCGGCCCGGCGCGCGGTTCGTCTTTGCTTCGGACCAAAGATGATCCCAGCGGTGCGCGCGTGCTCGGCACGATGTCGAACTGCGCGGGCGGCGAAACGCCCTGGGGCACCTATCTCGCCGCCGAAGAAAACATTCAGGACTACTTCGCGAACCTCGACCAGCTCAAAGCTCGCGGCGACGTCGATCCGTTCATCATCGATGCGCATCGCCGCTTTCGCATGTGGAAGGCGCACTCGCTGTACAACTGGGACGTTGCCGACGCGCGTTTCGACCTGGCGACCAACCCGACCGAGCCGTTCCGGTACGGCTGGATCGTCGAGATCGATCCGCTCGATCCAGCCAGTACGCCGATCAAACGCACGGCGTTAGGACGCTTTGCTCACGAAGGCGCGAGCCCGGTAATCGCGCACAACGGACGTGTCGCCGTGTACATGGGCGACGACGACAAGTTCGAATACGTTTACAAGTTTGTTTCCAACGGACGCTTCGATGCCAAGAATCGCGCTGCGAATCGTCAGTTGCTGGAGCAGGGCACTTTGCACGTCGCGAAGTTCGATGCGAGCGGCAAAGGACAATGGCTGCCGCTGGTGTTCGATCCCAAAGGACCGTTGAATGCGGCAGCGGGCTTTCGCGATCAAGCCGATGTGCTCGTCAAAGCGCGCATGGCGGCGTACCTGCTCGGCGCGACGCCGATGGATCGTCCCGAAGATGTCGAGGTGAATCCCACGACGGGCCGCATCTACATCTCCTGCACGCGCAACGAGAGCCGCACCGTTGCGTCGGGCAGCGTGACGTACGGCGGTCGCGAGGTCGATACCGGGCCGAACGTGGCCAACCCTCGCGGCCCGAATGCGTTCGGACACATCATCGAAATTCACGAAGCCAACGACGATCACACCTCGCTGGAATTTTCCTGGGAAGTGTTCCTGCTCGCGGGCGACCCCTCCGGCGGCCGCCTGGTCACCGATTTGACTCAGCTCAAAGCGGACAGCGTTTATTTTGCCGGCTACGCGAATGGCAAGGAGCTGAGCCCGATCGGATCGCCGGACAACATCGGCTTCGACCCCGCCGGCAATCTGTGGATGGTCAGCGATGGCGCGCAGCCCAGCGGCGGCAACAACGGCTGCTGGGTGTGCCCGACGACCGGCCCCGAGCGCGGTCGTTTGCAACAGTTCATGAGCGGGCCGGTGGGCTGCGAAGTGTGCGGCTGCCAGTTCTCGCCCGACGGCGAGACTTTGTTTCTAAGCATTCAACATCCGGGCGAGGGCGGCAACACCGCCAATCCGAAGAGCCACTGGCCGGATGGGGCGGGCACGCAGCCTCGCGCCAGCGTGATCGCGATCACCAAGGATGGCGGCGGCGCGGTCGGGACTTAAAGCACCTTGCCCGGATTCATGATGCCGTTCGGGTCGAGCGCCTGCTTGATGGAGCGCATGACCTCGATCGCGACCGGATGTTTGTAACGCACCAACTCCTCGCGCTTGAGCCTGCCGATGCCGTGCTCGGCACTGATGCTGCCGCCGTAACGCGCGATCAAGTCATGCACGGCGCGGTTGATGCTCGGAGCCAAACGCAGGAAGGATTCGTCATCGCCGTCCGCCGGGCGGCTGACGTTGAAATGCAAGTTGCCGTCGCCCATGTGCCCATAGGAAACGATGCGTCCCTGCGGCGATATCGAGCGGATCAGCTGCGACGCTTCGATGATGAATCTCGGCAGCTCGCTGGTCGTCACCGACACGTCGTGCTTGATGCTCGCGCCGATCGCTCGCTGCGCTTCGGGAATCGTTTCGCGCAGGCGCCAGAACATTTCGCGTTGTGATTCGCTGGTCGCGAGCGCCGCGTTCTGGATTTCGCCCTGTTCCATCGCATCCGCCAGCTCGGCTTCAACCGCGCCGCGCAGCGATTCGTCGTGCCGGCCCATGCCGATCTCCAGCAGCACATACCACGGATGATGCGTGTCGAGCGGATTCGCCGTGTTGGGAACGTGCTTCAACACCAGTTCCAGCGCGATGCGCGGGATCAGCTCGAACGTGGACACTGCGTCGCCCGTGAACGTTCGCAGGCGCGAGAGCAGCGTCACCGCGTGCTGGGGATCGTCGGTGCCGACGAAGGCAGTCACCGTCGCGGCCGGCCGGGAAAACAATTTGCAGGCCGCAGCCGTGATGATTCCGAGCGTGCCTTCGGCGCCGATGAACAGATCGCGCAAGTCATAACCCGTGTTGTCCTTGCGCAGCGGCTTCAAACCATCCAGCACGCGACCGTCAGGCAGCACGACTTCCAGGCCCAAGATCAGGTCTCGCATCATTCCATAACGAAGCACGGCGGTGCCGCCGGCGTTGGTGGAGAGATTGCCGCCGAGCTGGCAGGAGCCTTCCGAGCCCAAGCTCATTGGAAACAATCGGTCCACAGCAGCGGCCGCCGCTTGCACTTCTGCGAGCACGCAGCCCGCTTCGGCGATCATGGTGTAGTTGAGCGGATCGACCGATCGAACCCGCCGCATGCGCGCGAGCGACAGCACGATCTGCGAGCCGTCCTCGCTCGGCGTTGCTCCACCGCAGTAGCCGGTGTTGCCGCCGACCGGCACGATCCCGACGCGCGCCTCGTTGCACAGGCGCATGATCGCCGACACCTGCTCGGTGCTGTCCGGTCGCAATACCAGGGGCGTTGCGCCTCGATACAACTTGCGGTGATCGACCCGGTACGGTTCGAGGTCGGACGCCTGGTCGAGATAGCCCTGCGGCCCGACGATTCGTCGCAGCTCGGCGAGTAGGGAAGCGCTTGGATTCATGCGCAAAGCTTAGCGCGGTTTCGCTGGCCCTTGCCAAACTGGCGCGGCGGGATTAAAGATAGCGAAAACTATCGTTTGAATAGTCATCGCTACCTTCTGGCCGGGGAGTGTCCATGCGCGAGACAGCCGATGAACGCTGGATCGGCGAGCAGCCGTCGCCGGCGCAGATCGCCGCGAATCTGTGCGTCGGCATTTGCGGCATTCTCATCGCCGGCCTGCAGCCGCTGCTGCTCGGTACGCTGGAGAGCGAAGGGCGCATCAGCGCAGCCGAGATCGGCGAAGCCGCGACGGCCGAGTTGCTGATGATGGGATTGGCGAGCGCATACGCCGGCGCACGCTGGCGGGCCGAGCGCCTGCGCGTCATCGCGATCTTCTCGGCGCTGGCGCTGTGTGGATTGGATTTGCTGACCACTCGCGTCAGCGGCTCCGGTGTGACATTAGTGCGAGCGCTGGCCGGCGTGCCGAGCGGCGTGCTGATCTGGATCACCATCGCGATGATTGCGCGCTCGCCGATGCCGGAGCGCTGGTCCGGCGCCTATCTCACTTCACAAACATTGATTCAATTTCTGATCGCCGCCGGCTTGACCGCATGGGTCGTGGACGATTACGGCGCGAATGGCGGCTTCATCGTGCTCGCCGTTCTCTGTGCTGTTACTGCAGTCGTCGCGACCCAGCTCGTGGATCGACTGGCTCCCCTGGTGGAAGATTCCGCGGCGACCAACATGCCGCCGCCACGAGGCTGGCCCGCATTGGCCGCGTGCTTTTTGTACTCGGCCTTCATCTTCGGTGTGTGGGTGTATGTCGAGCCGATGTCACGACAGCACGGTCATGCGGCGAGTGTTGCCGGCACGGCTGTTTCCATTTCTTTGGCGTGCCAGGTTCTTGGCGGGATGGCGGCGACTGCATTTGCCGGCCGGCTCCGCTGGTTCCCCACACTCGTGGTGGTGTCCGCTGCCAACGTGCTTTGTATCGTCGGTTTCCTGTGGGGCGCATCGCCGGTGACGTTCTTGTTGACGGCGGGATTGTTCGGCGGGCTGTGGTTGTTCTCGTTGCCGTTCCTGGTGCCGATGGTGATTGCCGCAGATCCGAGCCGCCGTTCGGCAGTGTTGATCGGCGGTGCTGAGCTGCTCGGCGGCAGCTTGGGCCCATTGTTCGCGTCATTCATCGTTAGCGACACCGACGTGCGCGGTGCGCTGCTGTTCGGCGCAGTGGCGCTCGTGCTCAGTGTTCTGCTCATCGTCGTGCTGCGCGGCCGGCGTGCTGGATTGTCGACGGCGGTGTAGCTCATGCCGCTCGCACGAAAGAAAATTGCTGCTGTTCGGCCCGCGACGGTCGCTCCGAAACAGGTGCGCTCGCTGCAGACGCGCGAACGTTTGCTCGATGTCGCCGGGCAGCTGCTTGCGGAAGTCGGCATCGAACGGATTTCCACGAACCTGATTTGCGCTCGCGCCGGCGTGACGCCGCCCGCGCTGTATCGATATTTCGCGGATAAGTACGCCGTGCTCGAAGCACTCGGCCGTCGCTTGATGGAGCGGCAAAACGAAGCACTGTTCGCCTGGCTCGAACGACACACACCGGAAGGCGTGGATGCTCTGAGAGCTCACATCGAAGATCTGTTGCGATCAACCGCTGAAGTCACGGCCGCCGAGCCGGGCGCCGTGTGGACGTTGCGCGCGCTGCGAGCAGTGCCACAGTTGGCGCATGTTCGTATCGAGTCGCATCGACTCGTGACCGATCGCATGGTGAAGGCCTACGCGCCGCTGTTCCCGGATCTGCCGAAAAAAGTACTGTGGCGGCGGGTGCGCATCGCCACTGAGCTCGGCTTTGCCGCCGACGAGATGATGACCGAAGAAACATTGCTGAAACGCGAAGAAGTCATCAAAGAAACAGCGCGCATTCTGAGTGGCACGCTGCTGGGGCCGTGAGTGTCATGACCGAAACCTGGAGCAACTGGTCCGGCAGCGTGCTGGCCTCGCCGGCGCGCCTCGAACATCCGCGCACGGAGCGAGAGCTCGCTGCGATCGTTCGCGCGGCCGACAAGGTGCGCGTGTTTGGCGCCGGGCATTCATTCATGCCTCTGTGCGAAACAGAGGGAACATTGATCCAGCTCGACAAGCTCGATGGTCGAATCGAGCTTGCCCCGGATGCAAAGAGCGCCTGGGCGCCGGCAGGCTGGAGTCTGCGACAGCTCACGCGCGAGCTGTGGAACCTGGGCTATTCATTGCCGAACCAAGGCGACATCAATCCGCAGTCGCTGGCCGGTGCGATATCGACCGGCACGCACGGCACTGGCGCGGAGCTGGGCAGCTTGTCGACGTTCGCTCGGGCGTTTCGTCTGATGCTGGCGGATGGCTCCATCGTCGAATGCAGCCGGGAGCAGCGGCCGGATTTGTTTGAAGCACAGCGACTATCGCTGGGGCTGCTCGGAATTGCGCTCAGCATTCGAGTGGATGTCGTGCCTTGCATGCATCTGGAAGAAACCATCCGCGTAGCGCCTCTGCAGGAGTTTGGCTCGCTGGCTGCGATTCATCGCCATGCCGAGTTTTTCATCTTTCCGTACGCCGAATGCGCCATCATGAAGACGCTGCATCCCGTCGACCCAGCCGGCAGCAAATACGAACCCAGCCGTGACGAGGAGAGCATCTTTCGTCGCTGCTGTGATGTGGCCGCCGCGCTGCCGTGGCTCACGAGGCCTTTGCAGCGCTTGATGATGAGAGCCATCAAGAACACGCGCCGCACGGGCCCGGCATATTTGATCTTTCCTTCCGAGCGCACGGTGCCTTTCGAAGAAATGGAATATGAGCTGCCGCGCGATGCGGGCCTGGCAGTGCTGCAAGAAGCGATCGCGTGGGTGCGCAAGAAGCGTCTGCCGGTCACGTTCCCATTCGAGTTCCGCTGGGTTGCGGGCGACGACATCTGGCTCAGCCCATTCAACTCGGGCCCCGGCGCGTCGATTTCCATGCATCAATACAGCAAGATGCCCTGGCGTGACCTGTTCGCGCAGGCCGAGCCGATCTTTCGCTCGGCGGGTGGACGGCCGCACTGGGCCAAGCGCCATACGCTCACGGCTGAGGATGTCGACTCTTTGTATCCCCGCGCGGCTGCGTTCAAGGCGGTGCGAAGCGAAATCGATCCTCATGGTAAGTTCACGAACGGACATCTCGCGCGGCTGTTCCCGCTGCGCGCGCAATGAGGCATTCAGGACGAAACATGCTCGATGACATGCGATTGCACCAGTCGCTGATCGGACGGCCCGGCTCGCGTGCAGAGCTCAACACGCCCGTGCTGGTCATCGATCGCGACGCGCTCGATAGAAACATTCGCAAGATGGCCGAGCTCGCTCGCGCTCATGGCGTGTCACTGCGGCCGCATGCGAAGACGCACAAGAGCGTGGACATCGCCAGGCGTCAGATCGCGGCGGGTGCAGTTGGGCTGTGTTGCGCGAAGCTCGGTGAAGCCGAAGCACTTGCTGACGGCGGCATCGATTCGATTCTCATCACCTCGCCGGTGGTTTCCGCTCCGGCCATCGCTCGCCTGAATGCGTTGAACGAACGAGTTCGGGACTTGGCGGTCGTTGTCGATAACGTTGCAAACGTCACCGCGCTCGCGGCGAGCATGAGTCGTCCGCTGCATGTGTTGATCGACGTGGACCCAGGCATTCGGCGCACCGGTGTGCCTTCGGGCGCGGCGGCCGTACAACTCCTCAACTCAATTCGTGAGCATGCGAACCTGCGCTATCGCGGCGTGCAGATGTACTGCGGGCGTCAGCAGCACATCGCCAGTTACCAGGAGCGCTTCGACGCAATTCGCGATCGCATGCAGTACCTGCAGTCGATAATCGCGGAGCTCACGGCCCAAGGAGGCGCGCCTCGAGTAATCACTGGCAGCGGCACGGGTACGCACTTCATCGATGCCGCGTTGGGCGTGTTCAATGAGTGGCAGGTCGGCTCGTATGTTTTCATGGATCGCCAGTACACGGACTGCGATCTCGCCCATCGAGGTGCCTCGCCTTACGAATATTCCTTGTTCGTCGATGCGCGAGTCGTGAGCGCAAACACGCCGGGGATGGCGACCATCGACGCCGGCTATAAAGCCTTCGCCACCGACGCCGGCTCGCCGGTGGTGATCTCCGGCGCTCCGCAGGGAAGTGTGTATCACTTCATGGGCGACGAGCACGGCGCGGTCGTGGATCCGGAGATGAAGAATGTCTGGAAGCTTGCGGACCTGGTGCGACTGGCCGTTCCACACTGCGATCCGACCGTGAATCTTTATGACGCCTATCACATTGTGAGCGGCGACACGCTGGTGGAGATCTGGCCGGTCACCGCACGCGGCCGCTCGCGGTGAACCGAGTCACACACCCATGAGACATTCTCTCAACACGCCCGTGGGCGCTGCCTGCATTTGCGTCCGGGCTACGTGGAACCCCTTGGTTGTGGGTTGAGCCAGTCCCTCAAGTCGCTTTCACAAGCGCCGACAAGCTGCCCATAGAGCGCTGTTCACGACGCGGCTGGAGTCTGCACGTTGCAGGCTCGATGAATTTCAGTCATTGCTTTGTCGGGGGACGTCATGGGCTCTTTATCGACCAAACAGCGTATTCTGGGCACGATCGGTGTGCTGATCGCGGTGCTGCTTGCGGTTGGCGCGGTCGGCCACGTCAGCTCGCGTAAATTGAACGATGCGCTGGCATTCAATTACGACAACTATTTCGTCGCCGAATCGCAGGTCGCGGAAATCATTTCCCGCCAGCGAGCGGTCAACGAAGAGATTCTCGCTGCCGCCCTCGCTCGTACGCCCGCAGCTGTGAGCGCGGCGAAGGGTAAAATTTCCGAGAACCGTGCGCGCATCAAACAGCTTTGGGAAGACTATCGCGCCACCGACTTGACGACCGAGGAAGACAAGCTCGGCGCTGAGTTTGCCGACAGCCGGGAGCATTTGCTCCAGATCAACGAGCGAGTGCTTGCGGCACTGGACCAGGGCAACTTTGACGCGGCGGCCGGCATCATCGCCAACGAGTCGCGCAGCACGACCACCGATACGATGGAGCGCGGCGATCGTCTGCTGTCGTTTCTGACTGATCGCGCCGCGCAGCTGAAGAAACAATCCGATGAGCTGTATCGAACCAACAGCCTCATCATGGAAGTGATGATGGCGGTGGGCGTCGGCGTTGCGCTGCTGCTGGGCTGGCTGCTGGCTCGTTCCATCCTGGTAGCCTTGCAGCAGGGAATGAGCGTCGCGGGCAAGATTGCCGCGGGTGAGCTGGGGCACGATATACACGTCGATCGCAGCGATGAGTTCGGCCAGCTTCTGCAGGCGCTCAAGACCATGGATACCAAGCTGGTGAGCATCGTCAGCGACGTGCTCGCAAGCGCCGATCGCGTCGGCTCGTCGGCGCGCCAGCTGGCGGAAGGCAACGACGATCTCTCCGGACGCACACAGCAGCAGGCTGCGGCGCTGGAGGAAACCGCATCGAGCATGGAAGAGATGACGGCGACTGTGAAACAGAATGCCGACAGTGCGAAGCAGGCGAGCCAGCTTGCGAGCTCCGCGCGTGGGCAGGCCAGCAGCAGTGCCGACATCGCCAATCGCGCCGTGGAGGCGATGGGCGAGATCAATTCGTCGAGCCGCAAGATCGCCGACATCATCGGCGTCATCGACGAGATCGCGTTTCAAACAAATCTGCTGGCGCTGAACGCCGCTGTCGAAGCTGCCCGTGCCGGCGAGCAGGGGCGTGGATTCGCTGTGGTCGCCACTGAAGTGCGCACGCTTGCACAACGCAGCGCCGTGGCCGCGAAGGAGATCAAAGATCTCATCAACGATTCGGTCGAGAAAGTGAAAAACGGCTCGGACTACGTGAATCAGTCCGGCGAAGCGCTCGGCCAGATCGTGGCCAGCATCAAAAAGGTTACAGACATCGTCGAGGGCATCTCCGCTGCGAGCCAGGAGCAGGCGTCGGGTATCGATCAGGTGAACGACGCCGTCACGCAGATGGACACAGCCACACAACAGAACGCCGCGCTGGTGGAAGAAGCATCGGCCGCGAGCAAGAGCATGCAGACGCAGGCGGAAGACCTGGTCCGCCAGGTTGCGTTCTTCAGAGTCAACGGCGGTGGCGTACGCAAGCCTGTCGAGATCGCACACCGGCCCGCGCCCGTGAAAGTTGCAGCGAAACGCCCAGCGCCAGTGCCGACTGCCAAGCGCGCTTCGAATCCTCCGCCGCTTGCGCGAGCGAGTGGCGACGACTCGAACTGGGAAGAGTTCTAACCGCCCGCGCGTTAGAACCAGTGACTGAACACCATGATGAACACGATGCCCACCGAGCCGACGATGGTTTCCATCAACGACCAGCTGCGGAACGTATCGATCAGGCTCAGGTTGAAATATTCCTTGCACATCCAGAACGCCGAATCGTTGACGTGCGAGCACATCAGGCTGCCGGCGCCGACCGCGAGCACCATCCAGTTCGGGTCCACGCCGCTGGCCTGAACGAGCGGCGCCACGATGCCGGCAGCGGTGAGACCAGCGACTGTCGCGGAGCCCAGTGCGATGCGAATCACCAGCGCGACGAACCAGCCCAGCAGCAGCGGATGGATGGGAAGATTCGCGAGCAGCGCGCCTAGATCGTTGTTCACGCCGCCGTCGACAAAGATTTGTTTCAACGCGCCGGCACCCGCGACGATGAGCAGAATGCCCGCAATGTCGCGAACTGCGTCGGAATAACTCTGCATCAACTTGCGCACCGGTAGTCCGCGCGCGTAGCCGAGTGTGTAAGTTCCAATCGCCAGCGACAGCAACAACCCGATCATCGGATTGCCGATGAAATTCACGACCGGCAATGCTCGCCCCGCGACCTGCGCGTAAGACAGGCCGGTCGCCGACGCGATCAACACGACGGGCAGCAGGGCGCACGCAAAGCTGTTGAAGGTGCCGGGCAGGTCCGCGTCGCTCATTTCCGTCGGCTTGAACAGCTCCGGCAAGGTCGCGTTGACGTTGCGAAGTGACATTGCGAACAGCGGGCCGGCGACGATCAGCGTCGGGATGCCCACGAGCAAGCCATAGATCAGCGTCACACCCATGTCTGCGCCGAACTGTGTCACCAGCGCCGAGGGTGACGGATGCGGCGGCAGGAAACCGTGCGAAATCGACAGGCCCGCGAGCATCGGAATCGCCGCATACAGCGCCGGCAGCTTCGATCGATACACCACCGAGAAAATCAGCGGCACCATCAATACGAAGCCGACGTTGTAGAACAGCGGAATGCCCACAATGAAGCCGGTGAGCGCCATGGCGATCGGAATGTGCTTCTGGCCGAACAGCCAGATCAGCGACTGAGAAATGCGCTCCGCCGCGCCGCTGTCCGCAATCAGCTTGCCGAACATCGCCCCGAGACAGATGATGATGGACAGCGGCCCGAGCATGTCGCCGATGCCGCGCTCCACGCTCTTGGGAATCTGCTCCAGCGGCAGATTCAGCATCAAAGCCGCGGCAATCGCGGAGATGATGAAAGCGACGAACGGCGGAATGCGCCCTGCGGCGATGAGGATGATGAGCAGGCCGACGGCGGCGGCGATGGCTATGAGCGTCATGCAGTCACGGGCGTCAGGATTACCGGGAGCGGTAACATACCTGAATTTCCCTGCGTGGGGTCAAACCCCGACCCTTGAAAATCCGCTTGTCATCGCCATTCGGCTATGGACAGAATTCAGGTATGGGCGCGCGGCTTCGGTGGGCGGCACGCGTCGACAACGAGCCCACGGCAACTGAAGGAGGTGATCCAAGTGGCTAATTCAAACGTTGGTTCGATCGCAACTCTGGGTAAGCAGGTTGGCGAGGTTCGTCGCTAGTCGACGCGTCGGCCGGCAGGCCCGAGGATGCGTGCAGGCTTTCGCCACGCGCGCGATCGATGTCCAACGGACGGACGCTTCGATGCAGTTGCCGTTCGGGTTGACCTTGATCCGTATGGAATGATGCTCGAGCAAGGAACGGCGGAGTCCGCGAGGGCTCCGCCGTTTTCTTTTGTTTGGCTTTGCTCAGGCGATCGAGCGCAGCAGCGCCGTCAGCGCTTCTGGCGCTGTTACATGCGGTGAGTGGCTCGCGTCGATTTCGTGATAGTTCCAGCCTTCGCGCCGGGCACGCGCCGCGAACGGCCGAAACGTGTCTTCCGGCGAGGCGCGCTTGCAATAGATATACGTCCGCGGAATTTTTGTATCGCCGTTGCGAAGCCGAAGTGCAGTCTCGAACGTCTTGATCGGCTGCGGCATGCGCAGTGAGCGAAGCCATTCGGCATCTGCCGGCGCTGTGTCCGGCGGTATCGGATTGGCGGGAATGCGCCAGCCATCGTTTGCTTTTGCTCCGGCTCGCATGCGCTCTGCCGTCGCCGGCGGAATGAGATCCATCAGAGCCTGACCGTCCGTCGGCACGAAAGCATCCAGATACACGAGCTTTCGAATGCGCTCCGGAACGCGATCGGCAACGCCGGTTGCAACCATGCCGCCATAACTGTGGCCAACCAGAATGAAATCGCGCAACTGCTCGCACTTGATGACGCCGAGCAGGTCCTGGATGTGCAAGTTCAAATCGACGGCGGGATTCGCCAGGTGTTCGCGCTCGCCGAGCCCGGTATAGGTAGGCGTGAAGAGGGGATGCCCCGCCGCGGCCATGAGCGGATGCATCTTCTTCCAGGCCCATCCCGCCGACCAAGCGCCATGCGCGATGAGAAAGACCGTTCCCTTCGCTTGAGCGCGCGACAGGTTGGGTAGCCCCATCATAGTGACGGCGGTGCCTGCAAGACTGACGAACGTGCGGCGCTTCATATCCACAACCTGCGCCAGCGCTGTCCGCTGGGCAAGTGAACATTCGATTCAGGCGCTTGCCGAGCGGGTATATTTGCTTGGGTCACCCATCACGGACCGGACGAGACATGCCGCTGCCTGACGACATTCAAGAACTCACCCCGGGAGATGTCTATCGTCCGCGCGACGAGCGAACGCAGTATTGGATCCAGGGGCGCAAGGTTATGTATGGTGAGGATGAGGTTCGCGGTGCCGATGCGGACTCGTTCAGGTTTTATCTCAACGGTTTTGCCAAGGATCACAAGCGCTGTTACTGCGTCGGCAAGGCGCTGCGGGATGGCAATGCTGCTACGTTTCGAGCGTTGAATCATTGCTACGTCACCGATGGCCGCCTGGTGTGGACGCTGGGCGGCGTGGTGAAGGATGCCGATGCGGAGTCGTTCGAAGTCTGCGACGACGGCGTGAATTCGTTAGATGAAATGCGCGTGCCTTACGGCTATGGAAAAGATAAGTCTCGCGTTTACTACTACGATTACGAAGGCACGCCGAAGCCGGTGCGCAAGGCGACGCCGGGCACGTTCCAATCCTTGAACGATGGTCACTTTGCACGCGACCATCAGTTTGTATTCCACGGCGGCCAGCCGCTGCCGAGTGCCAAGCCGGATACCTGGCACAGGCTGAAGGGCTATTACAGCAAAGATCAGCAACGAATCTATTACTTGAACCGGCACATCAAGGCCGCCGACTACGCCACCTTCGAAGTCGTGCAGAGCGGCCCCGGCATTCAATTCGCGCGCGACAAGAACAATTCCTACGTCAATGACGAGATCGTGAGCGCCGAGGAATTTGCGCAGCACCTCGCCATGGCGAATGGGCTCCCAGGCGGCTGAGCGATGTGGTTCTCGTTCGGAATATTGACGCTGGTCGCGTCCACGCTCTGGGGTTTGAGAGTGCGTCTCGCGGCTGCGTGGCGAGGTGCAGCGGAGCGCGTCGGCGGTCACTGGTTTGACGTTCAGGAGGTTCGTAACAAAGGCCACCTGCGTCTGGTGCGGCTGGGCATGGCCGCTCCCGCGGGTCTGCACTTTCCGATTTTCAGCCCGCGAACCCAATGAGTGCCGATGTGGTCGTCGACCATCGCATTTCCAACGGACGGCGCGGCGGCGAGCATCATTACTACTATGTTTACTGCGGAGACTGGCGCAAAGGGCACGAGGGCCAGCGGCTGACCATCGAGATCAATTCCTCGACCTATCAGCGCCTGCAGGGCAGGAGCTCGGCAACGATCTACGCCAGGCCGGGCTCGCTCGGCTGCGATTGGATCGAGAGGATCGAGCCTAGATCCGCTTCGCAATCTCCTTGAGGTCCGGCGCATCGTCGATGACGATTTCTGTGACATCGTCCTGGCGCGGCGGCAGAGCGGCGGGTTGTCTGCTCACGATCGGCTGGGTGGGCGAAGATTTGTTTGGCAGCATCCAGTCGCTCTTGTGCGCGATCCAGCGATCGTAGCGGTCGAACGTCCACATGCCGTCCTCGCCGCCGGCTTGAATCACCGTTGCGAGTTGACTGAACTGCCCGGCGCGGATGGCGCCGCGAGAAGCGGTGCTTGCGAACAGCATTTCGCAGCGGGGCACGCGTAGTTGCACGCTGCTCAGGAATTCCAGGCGCTGGCACACGACGCCAACCAAACAATCTGCCAGCTGCGCGCGGATGCTGCCTTGAATCTCCGCTGGAAACGACATGCACATGCGAGTGACTGCCTCGGCGCAAGTGGCAGAGTGCATGGTGGCGAGCACGAGATGCCCGGTTTCCGCCGCGTTCAGAGTCAGGCGCATGACTTCAGGCGTGCGCATCTCGCCGATCACGAGCACATCCGGATTCTCGCGCAGCGCATCGGTGATCGCTTGTTCGTAACTCGGCGAGTGCCGTGGGATCTCACGTTGCCGAATGACGGAGCGACGATTCTCGAACACATATTCGATCGGGCTTTCGAGCACGATGACGTGACGGGCGCGCGATGAGTTGATCTCTTCGATCAGCGCTGCAAGGGTCGTGGACTTGCCCGAGCCGGTCGGGCCGGAAACGATCGCGAGGCCGGCGCGCGCTTCGACGAGCTTGCGCAGATCGGGGTGCAGGTTGCTGCGTCGAAGGTCGTTTGTCGATGAACTCAGCAGTCGCACTGCCATCGCGAGCCCGCGCACCGTGCGATAGACATTGATTCGACATCGAACGCCGCCGACGGTTGCTGAAATATCTGCTGAGCCCTGTCGTGTCACTTGGGCCGCGAGTTCCTCGCCGAGCAGGTCTTTGGTCATCGCCGCGAGCTGCGGCCCCGCGACGCTCTCGCCGATCGTCAGCAGCTCTTCGCGGACGCGAACGAACACTGGCGTGCCTGCTTCGAGGTGCAAGTCGCTGGCGCCCAGTGCGTGTGCTTTGGAAACCCAGGCTTCTACTGACATGGCTCGTTACCTCGAAGCAATGTGACCGCACCGTCCGCGGGAAGGTTCGAGTACTATCGCACGAAGCATGGCGAAACGAACTGGCAGCGCAGATCTTCCCCTACACGGCGGCCGTGTCCCGCCGTGGCTTTCGGCACGCATGGCGAAGCTGGGGCGCGTGATCGTCGAAGCGATCGTGCTCGAATACGGCCGGGACGAGCTGTTGCGCCGGTTTGCGCATCCATTCTGGTTTCAATCGTTCGGCGCCGTGATGGGAATGGACTGGCATTCCTCCGGCATCACCACGAGCGTGATCGGTGCGTTGAAGCGCGGACTCGCCCCGCTGCAGCAGGAGCTTGGAATTTATGTTTGCGGCGGCAAGGGCGCACAGTCACGACAGACGCCGGCCGAGCTGATGACACTTGGCGATCGCATCGGTCTCGATGCCGTGCCGCTCACGAATGCCAGTCGCTTGGTGGCGAAGGTCGACAGCGCAGCGGTGCAAGATGGGTTCGATCTTTACTTGCATGCTTTCATCGTGAGTGCCGAAGGGCGCTGGTGCGTCGTCCAGCAGGGCATGAATGAGCAGCGGCGTGAAGCGCGACGTTATCACTGGCTCTCGGAGAATCTGCGCAGCTTCCTGGACTCACCGCATGCGGCGATCGAAGGGCGCAACCAGGGTTCGATCATCAATCTTGCCGACGCACGTGCTGAGCGGAACCGACAGGCCGGGCTCGAACTCGTGCACGCCGGGCCGGACAAGCCGGTCGCTCTGCTGAAACGCTGGCGGGATCCAGGGAATGCGGCGCTGAGTTTGTTTCCTGAATCCGAGCCGATGCCGGATCCATCGACACCTCACCTGCGCTTGCCTGCTCATCATGAAGTGCACGCATCGGATGTCGTGCTTCGTCGGTTGCACGCCGCACTTGCCGCTGCGGCGGAACGCGGGCCAAAGGATTTCGCTGATCTGTTACTCACGCCGGGCGTCGGAGCTCGCACCGTCGCGGCACTCGCATTTGTCGCTGAGGTGATGCACGGCGCGCCTGCGCGATTTTCCGATCCCGCTCGCTTCTCGCTAGCGCACGGCGGAAAGGATGGCCATCCGTTTCCTGTGCCGCTCAAGGTCTACGATCAAACCATTCGCGTGCTCAAAGATGCAGTCGGTCGCGCCAGGTTGGGAAACGACGAGCGGCTTGCGGCAATCCGCCAACTCGATGCTCAGGCTCGCGCGCTCGAAGGCCGCGTTGCCGGGCCGAGTTTCGAGCGCTTTATCGCCGAAGAAAAAGAACGCGCCGACGAGTACGGCGGGCGCACGGTCTAGCTCAATAAACCATGTTGATTGCCACCACCGGCGTGATCGTCGCGCTGGTGTTGCGGCCGGCGGCGAACCAGCGGGCGCCAGCGATGATGCCGATGCGGCTGTTGAAGTTATATTCCATCGCAGGCGCGAGGCCGAAGCGCCATGCCGAGCCGGAGTTCTCGTCGATGCGCTGTGCGCCGTTCGTGGTGCCGGTCAGGCGGGTGCTCGCGTTGTGCTCATACATGAGGTCGAGCGCGAACACCCACTCACTCGTGATGCTGTACTCCCAGGCGGAATTTACGCTGATCACATCGCCGGGTCGTGCGGTGCCCCGGAAGCCGTTGGATGTGCCGTAGACGCTGACGTCTGCAACGTCCACGTCATCCGAGAATGCATAGGAGACGTTGAAGCGGCTGCGCAGGATGCGGCCGTTCGGCATCCAGAAATAATATTGCGAGAACAGCGCGAGCGTCGTCGTGTACGCGCCCGCGCCGAGTCCGTCGTTCAGGTGTGTGCCGAGACGATCGTACTTGCCGGTCGGCAGGGTTTGCTGGGCGACGAAAGAGATCGTCGGGATCGCGCGCCCGGGAGTGAACTGCGACAGGCGATATTGGCCTTGGATGGTGATGTCGCCCGTTTGAATTCCCGAGCTGTCCCGGCCGTCGCTGACGTCGTTGTATCCGAACGTTGGGATCAGTCCTGCCGTAAAGCGATCGGTGACGCCGTAGAGCAGGTAGGTCAGCGAGCCGTAGTAATGGGTGCGCGACGCGCTTCGTTCGCTGCCGCCGTCATCGTAACGACCATAACGAATCACATCGTAGAGGTACGGTTCGACGAGCGCGTGCCCTTGGGGCAGGGTGCCTGCGCCCGCGGCGATGATCGGGCCGGTCCACCACGCGTCGTCGAGCGATTGGCGTTCGACTGGTGCGGCCGAAGCGGCGGTAGCTGCGATGGTGAGTGCCAGGATCGCCAGTGCGGAGTCTTTGTTAACTATTGTCATGAGGGCGATTATCGTGAGTCTGCCGCGCTCGCGCGCTCCGGTTCTTGTCCCGAAGCTACTGGCAATCGATGACGGAGCCTGTCTATGTTGAGCATGCAGGTTGCGTTGCCTGCGGGTAAGCTTCGCACCCTGTGATGGATCACCGGCATCCTTTTGTATCCCGCCTCAGCCACGCGATCACGATCGCGGGCAAGTGCGCTGCTGTGTTTGCAGTGGCGTTGTTTGCATTCATCTTTGCCGCCATTCTCATGGTGCGAGGTGATGGGACGGCGCCGGTTGTCACGCACTTATCCACTGCCATCATTGACTTCACCAGTGGCCTGATCGGCGTCTCATCGGACGCACCGATACTTCCCGTCGTGGTGTTCTGGTCGTTGGCGGTGTTTGCTGTTGGCTTGCTGATCTCGCTGCCCTTCGCAGCACCTGCGGATCAAGCGGCCCGCCCGTGGGCGCTCGGTATCGTGGCTGTGGTTCTGGGATCGATGTCGTTTCTGTTCCGCTCGCATGAGCCCCGAGATGCCGTGGCTGACGAGCGGGCGTTGGTGGTCGAGTTCGTTCGTCATAATGCAGAGGTCATGCGGGCGGTCGGCGGCAGTGGGGAGGCCGATCTGCTTGGATACACCCAAGGTCGGGATGAGCCGGCCACGTATGAAGTCGCGGTGTATGGAGCGAAGACGCTGTATGCCATCGTGCAGGTCGTGCAGAGCTCGCCGGCGCCGAAGTTCAGGCTGTTGTGCACAACGCCACTCTCCTGGGGGCAGCGCGATGCTTCCAGACCACCGTGCGAGCAACAGTAGTGGCGGTGTATTCTTCGCCCGCAAAGCAGGGGAACAATAAGAATATATGGGTTGGGCCACAGGCTACATTGCAAGATTGAAAGCCGGAGAAACCGTCGCGTTCCGGCCCGCGGGCGGGTCCATGACGGGCAAGATCGAGTCCGGCCAGCTCTGCACCGTGGAGCCGATCACCGATGCGTCGGTCCTTCAAGTCGGAGACATCGTGCTCTGCAAAGTTGCCGGCAACGAGTATCTTCATCTGGTCAAAGCCATTCGGGGCCAGCAGTTCCAGATTGGAAACAACCGCGGTTTCATCAACGGCTGGATCGGGCCGAATGCCATTTATGGCCGCTGCATCAAGGTGGAAGCCTGAGTGGGGGAATTGAGTGCGCGGTGTATCGATGAGTGCGAACGTGAACAAGGATGAATCTATAACGCGAATGTTGACCGAGCTGCGAGCCGAGCTCGGCGACGGCGCGTTTGACGTGGTGGATCACTGGGACGATATTTTTGCGACCGGCGTCGCACGTCCGGACGATCACGGTGTGTTGGCTTATATCTCGACACACGACAATCGCAAGAACAAATACTGGGTCAGTCTGGAGCTGCCTCCCAAGCCTGGTGACGATGCTTTGTTTGTGCCTGCAGGCGAGCGGCAGGCGCATGGAATCCAGGAGCTCGCATCCATTGTGCGTGAGCATTTCGGCGCGGGGGCGGAGCGCCAACTCTAAGGAAGGTCGTCATGAGGAAGGCGGCGGTCGTTCTGAACTGGATCATGATCGCGCTGTTCGGCATCGTGTCACTGATTCTGGGGGTTCGGTACTCGGCGGCGGTCGACGGCAGCAATGTGTTGCTTCTTCTGCCGTACTCGGCAGCATTGCTCGCATTCAAGAGCCGGCCGAACCGGCTGCTCATCGGCGGCACTATTTTTCTCAATGCTTTGATGATTGCGCTCGCCATTGCCTATGCTGGGGTCGGTATTTCTGTCGGCGAAGCGAAAGGTCTGCTGGTGGGGTTCGCTCTGCTGCCGTCACCGCTTCTGAATTGTGTGGTGCTCAAATGGGCATGGAACAGGACGCGCGCCGCGACGGCATGACATTGCATTAACGGGAGGCTCGCATGTGGGCGCAAGGTTACGATCCCTTCGGCAATCCTGTCGTGTCCACGCTGGCGGCGGCGGTGCCGGTCGTTGTGCTCCTGGGCTCCATCGCGTTCCTGAAGTTGAAGGCGCACGTCGCGGCGCTGCTCGGAATCACCAGCTCGCTGCTCATCGCCATCCTGGCTTTTGAAATGCCCGCCGGCATGGCGGCGCGAGCGGCGGCGTTCGGTGCGGCGTATGGGCTGATGCCGATCGGCTGGATCGTGCTGAATGTGATTTTTCTTTATCGGCTGACTGAGCGTCGCGGCCAGTTTCAGATTCTCCAGGAGAGCATCGCGGCGATCACGCCGGATCGTCGGCTGCAACTGCTGCTGATCGCGTTTGGCTTCGGCGCGTTCTTCGAAGGTGCTGCGGGATTCGGCACCCCGGTGGCGGTGACCGGAGCGATGTTGATCGGCCTCGGCTTCTCGCCGCTGGCGGCGTCGGGATTGTCACTGATCGCGAATACTGCGCCCGTGGCATTCGGCGCGCTCGGCACCCCGGTGATTGCGCTCTCGACCGTGACGGGCCTCGACTTGCATGCGCTGAGCGGAATGATCGGCCGGCAGCTGCCGTTCTTTTCTTTGATCGTGCCGTTCTGGTTGATCGCTGCGTTCGCCGGGTGGCGAGGCATGCTGCAAGTGTGGCCCGCGATTCTCATCGCTGGTGTGGCGTTCGCCATTCCTCAATATCTCGTTTCCAATTTTCACGGACCATGGCTGGTCGACATCGTGGCCGCTGTTTGTTCCATGAGCGCGCTCACGCTGTTCCTGCGCGTGTGGCGGCCGGCGAGCATCTGGCGATCTGCGAATCGCGATGGATCCTCGGAGCAGCGCGCCGCGAGCGAGCCGGCTGCGAGAGCTCACACTTCGCAAGAGGTATTCAACGCGTGGCTGCCCTGGATCGTGCTCAGCGTGTGTGTGTTCCTGTGGGGCATTCCGCAGGTGAAGGCGTGGCTCGATTCGTTGTTCTCGATCAAGCTGCCGGTGGCGGGGCTGCATGAGCTCGTGCAGAAAGTGCCGCCGGTGGTCGCGTCGCCGACGCCTGAAGCCGCGGTTTATAACTTCAACGTGCTCTCGATGACCGGCAGCGGCATCCTGCTGGCGTCGTTGATCAGCAGCGTGCTGATGAAATTCTCCGTGCGCGACTTCGTTCGCGAATACGGCGCAACGCTGGTCGTGGTCCGCTGGTCGCTGCTCACCATCGCAGCCATGCTCGCGCTCGGCTACGTCACTCGCTACTCGGGTGCGGATGCGACCATGGGCCTGGCGTTTGCTCGCACCGGCTGGTTGTATCCTTTGTTCGGCACCATGCTCGGCTGGCTCGGCGTGGCGCTCACGGGCTCGGACACGGCTTCGAACGTTCTATTCGGCGGCCTGCAAAAAGTCACATCCGAACAACTCGGCCTCAACCCCGTGCTCATGTCCGCTGCCAACAGCTCCGGCGGCGTAATGGGCAAGATGATCGACGCCCAAAGCATCGTCGTCGCTTCCACCGCCACCCGCTGGTACGGCCACGAAAGTGAGATCCTGCGCTACGTCTTCTTCCACAGCATCGCCCTGGCGCTGCTGGTGAGCCTGCTGGTGCTCGGTCAGGCTTACGTGTGGCCGCTGACGGCGTTGGTTCACTAGGTAACGAGGAAGCGCCAGCCGCATCAAGCTGACATCCGGCAGGGCATCTCGTCGTGGATGCGCCCGTCGAGCATGCGCCCCGAGATATCCTTGCGAACTCCACCCCATTGTTTGAAGAAGAATGGGACTTTTGCTTCGAAACATTGTTGTCTAATCGATCTGACCCATTCTTCTTTCATGGTGCGTGCTCGCGGCCCTGATTCGCCACCGACAATCACCCAGTGAATGTTGTTCAATGGGATCTCATGTAATGGACCGATTAGGGGTTCGCAGGATAGGAATCGAACAGCGGCAGGTACGCAAGCTAAGTCGGCGATCCGCGTCGTCACGCGCGAATCTTCAACACTTACCCCCATCCAAACATTCTGCGACCAGTGAAGATGTGGTGCCATCAGTCGCAAACGTTCGCTTCTCTTTGTCAAGATTTGGAACGTATGCTGCGGACAAGCCGCCATCGTGTCGAAGACCCTTCGAATGAATTCGTCCGGAACGTCGTCCAAAAACAAATCACTCATTGAGTTGACGAAAACCAGTCGCGGCTTTTTCCACGTCCGCGGGGAGTCCAATAGATCCCAATGGAGCGTCGGTGAAAAACCCCGCGTGTATCGCGCAGAACCCATCGCTTTGAGCCGTTTAGCCATTCTCTCCGCATAACAGTTCTTGCAACCCTGACTGACCTTCAGGCAGCCGGTCACCGGGTTCCACGTGTATTCGGTCCATTCAATGTTGCTGGCTGAAGTCATGGCTCAATCCTGTCGGATTCAAAACATATCCCCGGTCTTTCTGTACTGCGTTGCCTTTTTTCCAGAAGCTCAGCGCAATCTCATGCTTCGCCACGAGCACGAGCCAATACAGAGGCTGTCCTTTTGAGCCCTTAATAAGCTCAAATCGTACATCTCCTTCGAACCCGAGCTGCTTCAGGAGGTCTATCCAGTAGTGGATGAACGCCAGGCGCGCCGCTTCCTCGGGTTGATCAAGCCTCACATATTTATGCCAGTTGGGAGCCATTGAGTGCAACGGCGAGTCCGGAGTGCTCGAGTAGCGTCCCCAGTTGCGCTGCAGGTCCATTGCTGAAACGTGGATCAACAGGTCCATTCTCTTCATCGTGGCAAGAGTTGTCAGCATTGGAAACGGTAGCCACAACTTGTATGGATCAATCAATGCAAAGTGCAAGGCGTGAGGATTCAGGCGACGGACCAGAATCTCAGCGACGAGCTCGGCAGCACCTCCGTAGGCGATGACCGGTGCACCGATTCCTTTGAGCCGTGTTTCCGCGGCAGCCAGCAGATCGGCGCTGCTGTCATTGATGTGGATGGCCGTGAAGGGAGCTCTGCACTCCATCGACGTCCGCCATGCCACTAATGGGCTACCGTCAACAAAGTTATCGGTGCCGCGAATGAACGAGCGACCGGACGCACAAAATAGATCAATGAATGTAGCGCCTGCGTTGCGCGGTCCGACAAACTTGGAGCGCACGCCACGAGAGATCTCGATGTACAGCTTCAACAAGCCGTGTTTGTCGGTTACCCACTCGCCGACGGGAGTTGCCGGTAAGCCATCCGTCGGATCAACTCTTATTTCATCGTTGTCCATTGAGTTCCCCTCTAAGCGAATCACGAAGATTTGGCGGAACTGTGTTTATAAACAGTATCGACGAATTGTTGTGAATGCAATAAGGAGCGTAGTCAGGTCAGGGCGGGTTCGATGCAGGCTCGCGCTGAAAATGGCGGCGCGAGCCTGCATTCGCTCGCGCGCAATGGCGCGGAATATTGCGCGGAGGTGGACGATGTGCTCAGGCGCGGAGGTCGTGAGGCATCGGTGGCGCGCGCCAGCCTCGGTAGGCTCGGCGCATCATCGAATTCAGGTGGCGGTTTCGATACTATCGCCTTGGCGCAGATAACTGATCAAGCAACCGTAGCCGCCGAACGTCAATGTCAAAGCCCTGCCTGGAAGATCGTTATCGCGGCGCCCTGATGGGTCTCGCATGCGGTGATGCCGTCGGCACCACGGTCGAATTCATGGCGCCGAAATCGTTTGCGGCGGTGACCGACATGGTGGGCGGCGGCCCGTTCAATCTGCAGCCAGGGCAGTGGACCGATGACACGTCGATGGCGTTGTGTCTCGCAGAGAGTCTGCTGTATCGAAATGCATTCGATGCACGGGATCAGATGAACCGCTACTGCAATTGGTGGCAGCATGGATACTTGAGCTCGACGGGTGAATGTTTCGATATCGGCGTCGCAACTCAGACGGCGCTGAGGCGATATTTGGAAACTCGCGAGCCATTCGCTGGCTCGACCAGCCCGAGCAGCGGCGGCAATGGATCGCTCATGAGGCTCGCGCCCGTCGTGCTCTTTTTCGCTGCCGATTCGGCTGCCTGTTTGCACCATGCCGAGGCCAGCTCAAGAACGACTCACGCAGCGCCGGAGCCGGTGGAATGTTGCCGCTTGATGGCGCAGCTGCTACAGGCAATTCTGCAGGGCGTCGCTCGCGACGAGCTGTTGTCGCGTGCGGGCGACGGCATTCGTGAGCCTGCGGTCAAAGCTCTCGTCCATCGTAACTACTCATCATTGAGCGAAGCGGAGATCAAAGGCTCGGGCTACTGCATCGATTCGCTGGGCGCCGCGCTGTGGGCGTTCATGTCTAGTTCCAGTTTCGACAGCGCCATTCTGCGCGCCGTCAATCTTGGCGACGATGCAGATACGACAGCAGCAATCTGTGGTCAGCTGGCGGGCGCGTACTACGGCGTCGATTCGATACCACGTTCGTGGCGCACGCGACTTGCGATGTCCGAGTACATCGATCACACAGCACGACGACTCTTTGCAGCAGCACACGGCGCGCCGCACGGACGCGGGGCATGACCTGGCAGGACCGTCACAAAGCTCACATCGCTCAATTCCCGGCGCCGATTCGGGAGGCGCATGCTCATTCGGCCGAGCATCGGGCGGAGATCGAAGCGAGCGATATTTGTGGATGCTTCTACTGTGTTGCGACGTTCGCACCGAATGCAATCCACGATTGGGTCGACGCGGACGACCGGGGCAAGGGACAAACGGCGCTGTGTCCTCGATGCGGAATCGACAGTGTGATCGGCTCACGTTCCGGATTCCCGATCACCTCTGCCTTTTTGAGCGAGATGAGGCGCTACTGGTTCTGAGCGTGTAACCGTCACACGCGCGTCACACGTCTTTGTTGGAATGCGCGCCCTTGCAGCGGCACGGCTGCGTGGCGCGAATACAACGAGGACACGATGACGAAGTTGAAGTGGGCGCTTGCGAGTCAATTGCTCGCGGGGGCGGGTGTGTTGCTGGCGTGCTCGCAGGCGTGGGCGCAGTCGACGGCGACGAGCATTGAAGAAGGCGCGCTCGAAGAAGTGGTTGTGTCCGGCGAGACGATTCGCGACAGCGTCGGCTTGATTCAACACGAGTCGGTGCCGAAGTCGCGCAGCACGGTGAGCGCCGAATATATCAAGACGCAGACCGCGGGCCAGTCGGTGATTCAGTCGCTGAACCTCGTGCCGGGTGTGAACTTCACCAACTCCGATCCGTACGGTTCGAGCGGCGGCAACCTGCGCATGCGCAGCTTCGACGGGCCGCGCATTTCGTTGATGCTCGATGGCATTCAGCTCAACGACACCGGCAACTATGCGATGTACACCAATCAGCAGGTGGATCCGGAGATCGTCGACAAAGTCACCGTCAATCTCGGCACCTCCGATGTCGATAGCCCGACTGCTTCAGCAACCGGCGGCACGATCAACATCGTCACGCGCAGGCCGAGCCAGGAACCCGGCCTGGTGGTGCAGCCTTCGTTCGGCAGCGATTCGTATCAACGTTATTTCATCATGGCCGACAGCGGCGCGTTCGGGCCGTGGGGCACGACGAGCTACCTGGCCGCGTCGTATCAGGCGTACGACAAGTTCAAAGGCCCGGGCGAGCTGGAGAAAATCCAGGTCAACGGCCGCATCTTCCAGGAATTCGGCGAGGACAACTTCGTCAGTCTCGCGTTTCACGGCAACCGCAATCGCAACGACTTCTATCGCAACCTGAGCCTGCAGGACATCGCCGCGAACGGTTACGACTTCGACAACGACGCAACTTGTAACAAAGGTGCGGCCGCGCCTCGCGCCGGCACGGCGCAGAACGAAGGCGCCGTGGGTGTGACCTGTACAAACTACTACAACGTGCGCACCAACCCGTCCGATACAGCAAACATTCGCCTGCAGTCGAGCTTCGGCCTGACCGATTCGCTGCGCCTCACGGTCGATCCTTCGTTCCAGTACACGCTCGCGAACGGCGGCGGTTACACCGTTACTTCGGAAGGCGATCGCCGACTGCGAGGAAACACCACCGCGCCCGGGGTGGATTTGAACGGCGATGGCGACGTGCTCGACTCGGTTGGTCTGTACACGCCGAACACCACCAACACACGTCGCTACAGTTTGAACTCTTCACTGCTGTGGGCGCTCAACGACGCCAACCTGCTGCGCCTCGCGTACACGCTGGATTACGGCAAGCATCGGCAGACCGGCCAGTTCGGCTTCCTGGAAGCAAACGGCGATCCGGAGAACGTGTTCGGAGGACGCAATGGCACGCCGGTGAAGTCGGCAGATGGCGCCGACCTGCGCGGCCGCGATCGTTACTCGGTCGCTCGTCTCAACCAGGTCGCGCTGAGCTACACCGGCAAGATGCTGGACGACAAAGTGCGCGTGAGCGCGGGCTTGCGTGCGCCGAAGTTCGAACGTGAGCTGAATCAGTATTGCTACACGCAAGTGAACGGCACGGCGCCGGGCACGCAGTACTGCACGACGCAGACACCGACCGCGACTGCGAATCCGCAGCAGGTGACATTTGCTGGCGTTGCTTCCGGCGGCGTGTCGACGATTTATCTGCGTCCGTACTCGGGCGACAAGAAATACGACAAAGTGCTGCCGAACCTCGGCGTGTCGCTGCAGCCGTGGGGCGCGGAGCATCAGTTCTACGCGAGCTATGCGAAGGGCTTGTCGGCACCGCGCACGGACAACCTGTACAACGTGCAGATTCTCGACGTGCAGCCCGAAGAGACCAACTCGTTCGATGTCGGCTATCGTTTCCAGACGGACCGCGTGACGACCTCCGCCGCGTTGTGGAAGTCGGATTACAAGAACCGCATCGTCACCAGCTTCGATCCGGACCTGGGCTTCAGCGTTGATCGCAACGTCGGCCCGGTGGATCTGTGGGGCGTGGATCTGGCGGTCGGTGCCCAGGTGGTGGAAGGGCTGTCGCTGTACGGCTCGGCTTCTTATAACAACAGCGAAGTGCAGGAGAACCTGCCGCTCAGCGCCACCGCGACGCTGCCCACCAAGGGCAAGCAGCTGGTGGAAACGCCGGAGTGGACGTTCTCTACGCGCGCTGAATATGCACTCGGACCGGTCGTGCTCGGCCTGCAGGGAAAGTATGTCGACGAGCGCTTCTCGACCGACGTGAACGATCAGGCGGCGCCGTCGTACACCGTGTTCGATGCGGACCTGCGTTATAACTTCCCGATGTTCGGTCGCGAGTCGTTCGTGCAGTTAAATGTCATCAATCTCGCCGACAAGGACTATCTCGGCAGCGTGGCGACCAGCCGCTTCTCGACGACGCCGGCAACGTTGCCGCTGTATGCCGTCGGTGCGCCGCGCACGTTCCAGGTGACGATGCACACGAGCTTCTAGACCGTTGGCTCAGCGGTGTTTACCAGACGCCAACTGATCGGCGCGCTGGGCGCGTCGGCGGCTCTCGCCGTAGCGCCCGGCATCGCGCTTGCGAGCGTTCCGAAGTGGCGGCAGTTTCCGTTCACGCTCGGCGTCGCTGCCGGTGCGCTCACCAGCGATGGGTTCGTCATCTGGACGCGCCTTGCGCCCGATCCGCTCTCGACAGACCCTGCACTCGTTGGCGGTTTGATCGGCGGTGACATTCCGATTCGCTTCGGGATCGCCGAGGACGAGGCGATGCGTCGCGTGGTGCAATCAGGCACTGCCGTCGCTAAGGCGCGCTACGCATATTCAGTTCATCACCTGGTGCGTGGGCTCAAGCCGGGGCGGCCGTATTGGTATCGCTTCAGCAGTGGCGATGCGATCAGCCGCGTTGGCCGGGCGATGACTCTGCCCGCGCCTGGCGCGCAGCTCGACAAGCTGCGCGTCGGCTATGTTTCCTGTTCGAACTACGAAACAGGCTACTTCTCGGCGTATCGACATCTCGCGGCGGAGCTGCCGGATGTCGTGCTGTATCTCGGCGATTACATTTACGAGTACGTCGACAAGGCGGCTACCGGTCTCGTGCGTCGGCACAGCGGTGGGGTCGAGCCGGTCGACTTGCAGGGTTATCGCAATCGATACGCGCAGTATCGGCTCGACGAGGATCTGCAGCAGCTGCATGCGACCTCGCCAGCGTTAGTGACGTGGGACGATCACGAAGTTCACAACGACTACGCCGACCTGCTGTCGCAAACGTTTGATGATCCCGCGGAGTTTGCCAAGCGGCGCGCGGCTGCTTACAAAGCTTTCTACGAACACATGCCCGTGACGCCGGCGCGCGTTCCTGACGGGCCGTTCCTGCGCATCTACGATCGCTTCATCTTCGGCAACCTGGCGGAGATCTTCATGGCCGACGCGCGTCAGTATCGCTCGCGTCCGCCATGCTACGGCCCGCCGGACCGCAAGCCGGGCCGTGTGATCACGGAGCACGAATGTGCCGAGCTGTATTCACAACAACGCTCGATGCTCGGCACTGCGCAGGAAGTATGGTTGCAGGACGGGCTCGCGCAATCGCAAGCTCGCTGGAACATCATCGCCCAGAGTTTGATGATGGCGCAGATGCGCCGTCGTAACGCTGAGGGCGAAGCGATCTTCTGGGCCGACGATTGGAACGGTTACCCCGCGAGCCGCGCGCGTCTGCTGCGTCACTTGCACGAAGCCCGTGTTGCGAATCCGCTGGTCGTCGGCGGTGACATTCATTCGTTCTGGGCCAACGACCTGAAGCTCGACTTCAACGATCCCAACTCGCCCACGGTCGCAACCGAGTTCGTCGGCAGCTCCATCAGCGCCAATCCACCGACCTTCGATTTCGCCACGGCCCTGCCCGAGAATCCGCACGTTCGTTTCTTCGACAAGAGCGTGCGCGGCTATGTTTGTGCCGACATCACTGCCGCTCAAACGAGCGTGATATTCCACGCCATCTCGGATCGTACCGATCCAAGAACGACGGTGCGGACATTGCGTTCTTTCGCGGTGGAGAGCGGCCGGGCGGGTGTCATTTCGTGATACGAGCGGCGCCCTGTTAGTATTGGCGTCCATGAGCCTCACCCCCTTTCACCTCGCCATCCCCGTCCACGATCTCCCCGCCGCGCGCCGTTTTTACGGCGAGGTGTTCGGACTGGCGGAAGGGCGGTCGAGCACGCAATGGGTGGACTTCGATTTCTTCGGGCATCAGCTGGTGATTCACGAGCATCCAAAGACCAGCTACCAGGAGCGGGCGCATACCAATCCGGTCGATGGGCACGACGTGCCGGTGCCGCACTTCGGCGTGGTGCTCGCGTGGAACGATTGGGAGGCGCTGGCGGACCGGCTGCGCTCGTTCGAGGTGAAGTTCGTGATCGAACCTCACATTCGCTTTCGCGGCCAGGTGGGCGAGCAGGCGACGATGTTTCTGCTCGACCCGTGCGGTAATGCGCTCGAGTTCAAGGCGTTCAAGGATATGTCGCAGCTGTTCGCGAAGTAGGGTCGAGTCACGGCTCGACGACAAGGATGTCGTCGTATTGCGCGGCTGTTCTATACATCATGGGGCCGTAGCGGCCCGTGGCATGCGACGCGTCGGTCGCATCCAGTCTCAGCACGTCGTCGATGTAGACGCGCAACTTCGTTCCGACAGCTTCCATGCGCACCTTGTACCAGGTGTTCGGCGTGATCGTGAGCGCTTCCGAGTCCAGCTCGGTAATGGCGCCGTTCACCTGCTTGCGCAGCGACACCGTATTGTTGTTTCTCAATGTGACGTAGTAATAGTTGCCTTCGCCACGATAGCGCGTCGCGAGGCCAAACCAATTGTTCGTGCCCGCGCTCGATGTGCTCCGCATGCGCATCTGCACGACTTGATCTGCCGTTGTAATGCCCGTGATGGCGCGCGCTCCCGATGCGACGTCGCTTTGTATGAACGTCGAATCGAATTGCGTCCAGGTGCCGAGCGTCTCCCAGTAGGCGGTCGAGTCGTTGTGGGCGAAATCGCCGAAGCTATGCCTGAACAGCAACGTGCGCGGATTCGAGCTCACCAGGACATTGTCGTAGTCCGCTTGCGCTTTATACATCATGACACCCGCCTGCCCGTGAGTCAGCGCGCCGTCGCTCGCTTCCGCGAGCAGGGCATTATCGACGAACAGGCGAATGTGCGTACCGATTGCTTCGAGCCGCACGCGATAGCTGCGATTCAAGGCAATGGGCAAGGATGCGGAAGCCAGCGTGGTGAACGCGCCGTTGACCATCTTTCGCAGCAGCACGGTGTTGTCGTTGCGAAGCGTCGCGTAGTAATGGTTGTTGGCGTCGGTGTAACGCGCCGCCAGGCCGAACCATTTGTCACCAGTGGTGCTGGCGTACTGCGTGGGCTTGATATCGGCTTCGATGCTTTGATTCTTCCGATCCGTGTTGTTCCACAACGAAGTCACCTTGCTCACGGTGTTCGATTGCCGATACACGCGCGACGCACTGGTCGTCGCCACCGTGAAGCTGCCGCCGGCGACCGGCGTCCAATCGCTGGCGTTGCCGTCCTGGAAATCGTCCTGCATCGTTGCGGGATTGGTGAGGGTGGCCGGCAGATCGAAAACATATGCATTCGCCGTGTCGGAACAGCCCGCAACCACTCTTCGGTTATCGATGTCGCTGGCGGTGAAAAAACCGCCCAACGCGGGCTTGTTGCTGGGGATGAGTTTCGCCGCGTATCGATAGGTGCCATCGGTGTTGCGCTCGAAAACTGAGGCGGAGCCGAGGGCCTCCTCATACGTCGAATCCCTCACCTGGCTCGCGATCGCGAGCGCGCCGGACATCCTGATGCGGTCTGGCGCGAGAATATCCAGCGCATCGGGCCGCTGTAACGATCCGCTGTGAAGCCATTGGCCGCCGGCATTGCGAGTGAATGCTTCGATGCCCGTCAGCGGATGATGATTGACGAGCGCGAAATTGCCGTCGATCGCAACGAGGTTGCCAAAACCCGGCGGCTCCTGCGGCGCGAACAGTTGCGTCATCGTCGGCGGCGCGCCGTACGGGCCCTCGAAGATTCGCGCTGAACCCGGCGGCGCAAAGGTCGCGACGATCACAGCATTGCCGGAAACATCGATGTCGCTGGCGCTGTTGCCGCTGCCCGGGGCCGGATCATTGTCTTCGCAGAGATCATCGGGCTCCGGCGGCGTATTACGCACCAGCGTCCAGGCGCCACTGCCTGCTTTTCGATACGCGTTCGTCTGTCGGTCGCAGTGGCCCGAGGTGACGACAATCGTGCCGCCCTCGATTGCGACGTCGCTGCCATCGGTCTGCATTGGCGAAGGCACGGCGCTCCACGTAGTGCCGGAACGTTCGAAAATCCAACTGCCACTTTCCTTGATGATGGCGGCCACGCCGCCGCGCATCGCCACACGCGGGCCCGGCTTCGGTTCTTCCTCGGGCGAAAAGGACTGCACCAACTTGCCGACCAGCGTCCAGGTACCGCTGGACTCGCGGTGATACAGCCAGGTCGAGCTGTCGCTGATATAGGTATCCCAGTCGTACTTGATGCCGCTCGCGAGCAGCCAGTCGCCATCCACGGCGAGGCTGATCGGCCAGACGTACTCGGGATCCGGAGTGGGAATTTTCGTTGTTTCTTCCAGAACCAGCGGCGCGGCGTTCGCGCTCACTGCGACTGTTCCAGCCCACACACCCGTAACAAAAATCGCACACAGGCAGCCGGACCGCCCGCTGCTCGACACTCCAGTGAACATCGGATCCTCCCTTTCGCATTCCCATTGCGCCGGATCGCCGCGGACGAAACTAAAAGCCACCCGCTGCAAGTAAGTTCCGTTCGCGCCGCTGTCGATGTTTCTAACAGTGTTTCGGCAGGTGGCGAATGGGAGTATCAGTGTTAGCCTTGAGCACCTGATTCAAAATCGCGAGATTCATATCATGCGACCACGAGGCTCATGGCACTGCTGCGCACTTGTCGTGATTTCGATTCTTGCGCCGGTGGCGACGGCGCTGCCGGCCCAGGAGGCCTCCATGCAGCAGCTGACCCAATATCGCGCGGTGAAGATCGATGGGTTGTCCATCTTCTACAGAGAAGCCGGCCCGAAGAATGCGAAGACACTGCTGCTGTTACACGGACTGCCGTCGTCATCGCGGATGTTCGAATCGCTGATCGGACGGTTGTCGGATCGTTATCACGTGGTGGCGCCTGACTACCCGGGCTTTGGTCACAGCGATTGGCCGGCGCCAAAGGACTTCACTTACACTTTCGATCGTTACGCCGCGCTCATCACCCGGTTCACTGAAACGCTCGGTCTGCCCCGTTACACGCTGTACATGCAGGATTACGGTGGACCGGTCGGGTTCCGAATGGCGCTGTCACATCCCGAGCGAGTCGAAGCTTTGATCGTGCAAAACGCCGTGGCTCACGACCAGGGGCTCGGGCCGAACTGGAAAGCGCGTCGCGCCTTCTGGGCCGATCGAGCGGCGCACGAGGCTGAGCTTCGCAAGAACCTGCTGTCGTTCGAGACCACGCGCATACGGCATGTCGGCAGCGATCCGAGCATCGAGCGCTACGATCCGGATCTTTGGACGGACGAATTCGCCTTCCTCAGTCAGCCCGGCCAGGCCGATATACAAACCGAGCTGTTCTACGACTATCGAAACAACGTCGCGTCCTACCCCAAGTGGCAGCAGTGGTTGCGGGCCAACCAGCCCCGCCTGCTGGTGCTGTGGGGCAGGTTCGATCCGTCGTTCGATATCTCCGAGCCCGAGGCGTACCGACGCGATGTTCCTGCCGCTGAAATTCACATTCTGGATGCCGGCCATTTCGCGCTCGACACGGCGAGCGATGAAATTGCGGAGCACGTGCGCCGCTTTCTCGGGCCGGGATGACATCGAGGAGACATTCGCGATTCGAGGAAAGCTTGCGGCAAAGCTGATCAGGCCTTGTGCTGATAGATCTGCAGCAGATTGCCGCAGGTGTCGGAGAAGATGGCGAGGATGACTGTGCCGGCGTCGATCGGCTCGGTCGTGAACGTCACGCCGCGTTCCTTGAGTTGTTTGACCTCCGCGTGAATGTCGGCGCTTTCAAAGGCGGTGCACGGAATGCCGTCCTTCAATAGCGCGGCTTGATACGCGTTGGCGGCGGGATGGCTGTTGGGCTCCAGCACCAGTTCGAGATCGTCGGGACCTTCAGCCGCAGTGACAGTGATCCAGCGCGCGCCGCCGACGGGGAAGTCGGATTTTTTCTTGAAACCGAGCACGTCGGTGTAGAACCGCAGCGCCTTGTCCTGGTTATCGACGAAGATGGCGTTCAATTTGATTCTCACGGGCCGCTCCGTTGCTGATTCCTGCGAGCCGTGAGCATCGCTCAAACGCCACGAAAGGTCTTCTCGAAAATTGCGATTGCGTCGGGGCCGCCCATCCAGAGCAGGCAGTTCGGCGGGTGGGGTCGCCAGTCCGGCACATACACTGCGCAGCGCAGGCTTCGATGATAAGCCGCGGGCGACATGCCGATCTCTCGATAGAACAGCGTGCTGAACGATCCGACGCTGCTGAAGCCCACGTCCAGGCACACGTCGGTCACCGACTGGCCGCGCGCCAGTAATCTCTGGGCGACGTTCAATCGCTCACGTGTTCGAAACTGGTGCGGCGTCTCGCCGAACATCGTCGAGAACGTGCGGATGAAATGAAACGACGACATGCCGGCCTCGACCGCGGCCTCTCTCACCGAAACCTCCGGCGAGCGTGCTTCCGCCAGCAGATCGCGAGCCCTGCAGAGTTGCCGCAGGACCCGTCGGTTGTGCTGTTCTCGGGGGCTCAGAGGCGAGAGCCGACGTCGAGCCATTCGATTTTCGGCGCAAGGCCGTGGTTGCTGGTGACGCAGCCGCTGGTCGCAATCCGGATCTGCTCGCCAGTCGCTTTCGCCGCCAGGGCAGCGGCCAGGAGATGATTGGTGAGCTCATCGGACGTGGCCGAGAACGCGAAGGTGTTGGCGCAGGCCGAGCCCGACTCGAACACGGGCGCGCCTTCCAGCTGGATCAGGATCCCGCCCCAGGTCTTGTTGATGTTTACTGTGCGCACCACGCCGATCAATTCGGTGCTGGCCTGGGCAGTGGTGGCAGCCAGCAGGGTACACAGTAGCGCCGGGACAATTGCGATCCTCATCGATCTTCTCCTATTCCTTGAGTGCGGCGATTCGCGGCGCAAAGGCTATCATTTCTTTGCGCTGGTTTTCTTGCTCGGGCGCTGCGGCACGATGGTTTCGCCTTTGGCCAGCATCGCGACCAAGGTCTCGATCTTTTTGGCCCGGCCGGCGGGCGTTTTCATGTTGTTGGTCCGGAATATGAGCGCGAAAAGATTCTGCCGGTTGAGTGACTGAAACGTTTTTCGCGCGTGTGCATTGGCGTCGATGGCGGCGCGCAGGTCTTCGGGAATCGTATCTGCGGAGGCGCTGCGAATCGGTGCATACGCTGCATCCCAGCGGCCATCGGCTTTCGCCGCGTCGATGTGCTTCTGGCCGTGCGGCGTCATGCGTCCCGCAGTCGTCAGTCGTGCCACGTGCTCACGGTTGATGTGACTCCAGATGCTCTTGGGTTTGCGCGGCGTATAGCGCTGCAGGAACGAGCTTTCGTCATAGGATTTCTTGAGCCCGTCGATCCAGCCCCAGCACAACGCTACATCCAGCGCTTCGGCGTAAGTCACCGTCGGCTTGCCGGAATCTTTCTTGAAAATCCGCAGCCACAGCTCGGTTTCGCGAGCGTGATGTTTGCTGAGCCACTGCTCGAACTCTGCGGCCGAGCGAAAACTCCTGATCTTCTTTGGATCTGGAATCACCGCTGGCATGCAATCAGCTCCCCGCCGCGCATGCGCACGCAGCGCATGTCGATCCCCAGTTCTTCCTGGTAGCGGCGGACCAGCCGCTCCTCGGTCTCGGTCATCAATGTCACAGCCAGTCCTTTCGCGCCGGCGCGGCCGGTGCGGCCGACGCGATGCAGATACGCTTTGCTCAGCGTCGGCGCGTCGAGATTGAAAACATGCGTGACGCCCTTGATATCCAGGCCGCGTGCCGCGATGTCGGAGGCGACCAGCACTCGAATCTCACCTTTGCGAAAGCCATCCATGGCGTGCTTGCGCTCTTCTTTGCCGAGCGCCGCGTTCAGATCCGCAGTGGGAATTTTGTGATGCGCCAGTTTGAGTGCGATCCGCTCGACGCCGTCGTTGCGATGGAGAAACACGATGGCGCGTTCCGGCGCGAGTGCGTGCAACAGCTTGCGCAGCTCGTCGGGTTTATCGCGCTCCTCGCAGACCAGATACAAATGTTCGATGTTTTCGTTGACTGGCGCCGCGCCCGCTTCGAGCATGAGCAGGTCCGGCGCGAGCTCCTGCGCAATCGCCGTGCTCTCGCGTTCGAGCGTCGCCGACGCAAATATCAATTGCCGAGTGCGCGGCGCCGCCTGAATGATGGCGCGAACGCTGAGCAGGCTTTCTTCGCTCAGCACGCGGTCCACTTCGTCGATGACGATGCTGCGAAGGTGCTGTGCCTTGAGCTTGCCCTTGGCCAGCAGCTCGGCGATGCGGCCGGGTGAGCCGACCACGATGTGAGGCTTGGTTTTCAACTTTTCGATCTGGCGCGCGCTCGAAGTGCCGCCGATCAGCAGCAGCGAGCGCACCGCCCAGCCGGCATTCTGCGCGAGATCGCAGCTTTGCCGATGAATCTGGATCGCGAGCTCATGCGTCGGCGCAATGATGACGGCCTGGGTTGCGGCCTGGCCGAGGTCGAGGCGCGAGAAGATGGGCAACAGGTAAGCGAGCGTCTTGCCCGTGCCGGTTTCGGCATGCAGGTAAGCGTCGCGGCCGGCGGCTAACACCGGCAGGGCTGCACTCTGAATGGGCGTGGGAATCGAGATCTGCTGCCGGTCCAGCGCGCCGATGAGCTCAGGCGCCAGCTGTAGTTCGGCGAATGTTGTTTGAGGCATCTGCTCTTCCCACTTCAGAGTATAACGAGCCGGGGGGCTTGCGGTAAGGCCCCCGGCGTGACTCAGCATCGCCGACCTCATGGCCCACGACGCGAGAGGGAGTCACGTAATGAATGCAAGTATGGCGAGGATTGCGCATGCGGTGGCGATTGCCGGAGGCGGACCGACAGGGCTGATGCTGGCGGCGGAACTGGCGTTGGCGGGCGTCGATGTCGCAATCGTCGAGCGGCGTGAGAATAACGAAGTCGGCGATTCACGTGCGGGCGGTCTGCATTCTCGCTCCGTCGAAGTCATGGATCAGCGAGGCATTGCCGAGCGTTTCATCTCGCAGGGCCAGCCGCAGCCGGTCGTGTATCTTCATGGGACGCTCGACATCAGCGACTTTCCCACCCGGCACAATTACACGCTCGGGCTGTGGCAGAAACATATCGAGCGCATCCTGGCCGGCTGGGTCGAGGAGCTGCGCGTTCCCGTTTATCGTGGCTGCGAAGTGAAGAGTTACGCGCAGAGCGAGGCTGGCGTGGATGTCCAGCTGTCCGACGGACGTTTGCTGCGGGCGGAATATCTGGTCGGATGCGACGGCGGGCGCAGTACGATCCGCAAGGCTGCCGGCATCGAGTTTCGCGGCTGGGATGCGACCATGAGCTGGCTGATCGCCGAAGTGAGCTGGTCGCAGGAGCCCGCGTGGGGCTTTCGTCACGACGCGTTCGGCACTCATGGCATCGGCAAGATGGAAGACGGCCGGGCGCGCATCGTGCTCACGGAGAAACGAGTCGGCATCACCAGCGAACCGACGCTGCGCGATATCAAGGACTGGCTCAACGCCACGTACGGGACCGATTACGGAATTCACACGCCGACGCGGATCTCCCGCTTCGACGATATGGCACGCCAGGCGGTGACATATCGCGATCGACGGGTCCTGCTCGCTGGCGATGCCGCGCACGTGCATGCGCCCACGGGCGGGCAGGGGCTCAATCTCGGTGTGCAGGACGCGGTGAATCTCGGCTGGAAGCTGGCGCAGGTGGTGAAGGGGACGTCGCCGGCAAGTTTGTTAGATACCTATCATGCCGAACGCCATCCCGTCGGCGCTCGCGTCCTGCGCAATACCATGATGCAGGTTGTTCTGCGGCGTCCGGACGATCACAGCAAGGCTGTAGGTGACTACGTGGCTGAGTTTCTCCGCATGGAGGAGCCTCGCAAGCGCATGGTCGGGGAAGTCTCGGGTCTGGATATTCGTTATGACTCAGGCGAAGGCCACCCGCTGCTCGGCCGTCGCATGCCGGACCTCGACCTGGTCACGTCGCGGGGGCCGGTGCGAATGTTTGCTTTTCTGCACCAGGCCCGGCCGGTGTTGCTCAACCTGGGCGAGCCCGGCAGCTTCGATATCGCTCCCTGGAGCAATCGCGTTCAGTTGGTCGATGCAACGTATCAGGGCGCGTGGGAGCTGCCGGTGCTCGGCGTTGTGCCCGCTCCCGCAGCGGTATTGATTCGTCCCGATGGATATGTAGCCTGGACGGGCGACTCGACCCAGCAGGGTCTCACCGACGCTTTGACGGTTTGGTTCGGAGCGCCTTCCGCGTAATCCGCGAGGACATATGACAGGGACGTTTACCGCGGCCGATGTTGTCGGGTTCCTGGATCGATGCTTGAAAGAGAACCCGACCTGGGCGTTCATCGACCTGGGGCATCCGTATGTTTACACGGCAAACTCGCGCCTGACGCTGTACGCCAACGAAACAAATTGGGCGCTGGTTTCCGAGGTCAGCGGTTACGACCGTCCGGCGGCCTCATTTCTGCTGACGGTGACCTCGTTTGGAAATCGCCTGGTGCGCCTGCCGCCCGCGGGGGACAGGAATCAGTTCACGTACAACTTTGAATTCATTCCATTGATCGAAAACGGCGCGTTGCATGCGGCGGTCGAGCACTTCGAAACATCGGCGACCCCGATTGAAATTCAGGTGCGCGACCGGCATGTGCAAGTGCCGGCGAACGGCGGCACCTTCGTGCCGAAGATCGGCGGCGGGCCCTGGCCCAGGAATGCGAAGGCCCAGGACCTGGGGCGGTACATCGCCTACGAATACGCCGATGTATGCCGCGCGACGGATGCGGAAAAGCGCAAGCACCTGCCGAACGGCTTACCCGAACTGATGATCATCGATCAGTGGCATCACCGCCGCTGGTATTACATGCATTCACCCAGTGACCCTGGCCCGATCGGCGATGCGCCGAGCTCTTATGAAACGTATCGCTTGATTGCCGAGGTGCTCGCGACTCGCGATCCGTCACGATACATACCGACGCTCAAACCCAACAGTCACTGGTCCAACTGGCCCGAGGCAGGTTCTTTATGAGCAGTGCTCGATTCGAGCGCGGCCAGCGTCGCTTTGAGTTTTGGCAAGGCATCGGTGATCAAGGGCATTGAATGCTTGGGGCCGAGCCGTGCGAGGACGGTCTCGTAGGCTCGGATCTGATCTTTCAGCAGCAATGCCACGTTCAAACCGAGCACGGCACGGACGATCTCTGCGTTCGCATAGCTCTCGGAAATCACGATCGCGCCGTGCTTGAGCGCTGCGGGGCGACGCTCCGCATCGATGAGTGCGATGCTGCTCCTGGCGGTACACTGGACTATGTCCGACTCGAACGACCAGAGCAGGGCGTCGCGGCGTTTCACTGCGACCTCATCATGTTGACCCGCCGCTTCGTCACGCTTCTCGATCATGACTTGAGCGTTCGGGACCAGTGTCTCCTGCGCCTCGATGCATCCGACCATCTCGACGTTGGCTTGGGTCAGAATCGCGTCTCTGTGCTGACTATACTGGCCGCGCGCCGCGGTGAGGGCCGCTAACGCGCGCTGCAAGGCTTCTTTGTCTCCCGGATTGCGGACCACGGCGAGGGAGCCGTCCGTCACGTCGGTGAGTTGTTTGATCTGCTCGGGGGTCTTGGCGAGAAACGGTTTTGGCTGGGGGCCGCAGCCAATGAGGGTCAGCGTCACCAGGTTGATGGCGAGGCCGCGAATGAATGTAGTTGGCATCGGATCCTCCGTGATCGCGCGAGTATCGTGAAGCTCAGCTGAACGGTGGCTTAGCGTGCTTCGCTGAGATCGCTCGTCGCCAGCTGCTGTAGCTCGCTCGCCGCGAGTGTGCGGCCGGAGACGACCTGCTGGTTTTCGAGCAGGCAGACGAAATTCATATTGAGGTGGTTGCCTTTGCCGGCGATGAATGGCTTGGCGACCCCGCCGATCAGATGCTGGCCGCCTGAGCGCCGGTCGACGGTGACTTCGAATCGGTAGCGCAGCTCGACGGCCTTCGAGTCGAGCAAATATTTCTGGCAGAACAGCTGCGGGCACAGGCGGGCCGCGGTGTCATCTTCGATGGCATCGCAGCCCTTCACCACCACGGCCTTCTTCGAGCGCAGCAGCTCCGGCTCGCTCAGGTTGCCGAGCAGCCAGAACAGCCCGGACAGAGCGATGCCAAAGACAGCAGCGAAGATGGCGAGGCGCAGCGGCAGCATGTGCCGCCAACTCTACCCGCGCCAGCCGGGCTTCGTCATCAGCATGTGCACGTCGCCGAGCTGACGTTCGGCGAAGCCGCCTTCGCAGTAGCAGAGGTAGTAGTCCCAGAGGCGGATGAATTCCTCGGGATAACCCAGCGCACGAACTTGATGGATGTTGGCGAAGAAGTTCTCGCGCCACCAGCGCAGCGTCGTCGCGTAATGCGGGCCGATGTCTTCGAGGTGATAGACCTTCATGTCCGTCGAGCGCGTGACCGCATTGGTGATCGCGGTGACGCAGGGAATGAAGCTGCCGGGGAACACGAAGCGCTGGATGAAGTCGACGCTCTTCAGCGCGTCTTCATAGATCTGATCTTGAATCGTGATCGCCTGGATCAGCGCCGCGCCGTTCGGCTTGAGCAGCGACGAGCACTTCGCGATGTAAGTGTCGAGGTACTGGTGACCGACGGCTTCGATCATTTCGATCGACACCAGCTTGTCGTACTGGCCGGTGAGGTCGCGATAGTCATCGAGGCGCAGGTCGATGCGATCGCTCAAGCCCTCGGCGATCACGCGTTCCTTGGCGAGCGCGTATTGTTCCTTGGAGATCGTCGTGGTCGTGACGCGGCAGCCGTACTTCTTGGCGGCGTGGATCGCGAGTCCGCCCCAGCCGGTGCCGATCTCGACCAGGTGATCGCTCGGCTTGAGCTGCAGCTTGCGGCACACGGCGTCGAACTTCGCCAGCGACGCTTCCTTCAACGTCGATTCCGGCGTTTCGAAAATGCCGCACGAATATGCCATCGTGTCGTCGAGGAACAGCTGGAAGAAATCGTTGCCCAGGTCGTAGTGCGCGGCGATGTTCTTGCGGCTGCCGTCCTTGGAGTTGCGATTCATCCAATGGAAGACCCGGCGCAGCGGCGCGGTGAGGAACGCGAGCCCGCCTTCCATGGTTTCCATGACCTGGCGATTCAGCACCATGATGCGAACCAGCGCGACCAGGTCGTCGCTGCGCCAATGGCCGTGAATATAAGCTTCGCCGGCGCCGGTCGTGCCGCCGAACGCGGCGTCTGCCCAGAACTGCGGATGCACGACTTCGACCGTCGCAGACAACGAGCACTCCGGCGTGTGGCGGCCGAAGCGATGGATCGTGCCGCCTTCGACGACTGCGATCTCGCCATGCTGCAAATGTTTCAGCTGGCCGAGCAGCGCGTCGCGGCCGGTCCGTTGCAGCCACGAGTCATTGGAAACCAGCGTCGGCGTGTCGGGCAGAATCGAGGGTCTTGCGGCGGTCATGATTTGACGGGGCCCCATTTCGGATGTGTAAAGAACGGCGTGCGCTGCAGCCACAGGCGCAGGGCTTGCCAATAGATCGCTCCGGAAACTTTTGCGGTCATGAGCGGATATTTCACCAGCGCGCGTGACAGCGCCGCGCTGGAAATCTCCTCTCGCTGCAGCGTCAAGGTCGCGTCGAATGCACGACGCAGATGGCCTTCCTTTTGCTGCAGATTTTCCATGTGAATGTGCAGGTGGTCGCTCGGTATGCTCAGGCGCCAGTCGTAGCTCTGTTCCATCGGCCAGAACGGCGACACGTGAAATTCCTTGCCGAACTCGAAGCGCAGCACCGAGTCGGCGCGGGTCGCGGCCGAAGTCGGCAGCACGTACGCGTGACGTTCCTTCCAGGGTGTGTTCGTGATTTCAGCGAGAATGGTTTGCACTTTCTCGCCGGCACTGTCGAAGCAGTAATAGAACGTCACCGGGTTGAACACGTAGCCGAAGTAGCGCATGTGCGTGAGCATGCGGATCGGCCCGTCGGGGCGCCGGCCGGTCTTGCTGGTGACGGTGCGGCGGACCGATTCGTCGAGGCTGACCTCATCGGCGTCGTAGGTGGCATCGTTGGTGTGGTGATAATCGGAGCGCCGGAACTGCGCCAGCGCCGGCCGCTTCACCGACCAGCACCAGTACTCGTCGAACAAGTGCGGCAGCTCGGCCAGGTCCAGGTACATCATGAACAGTTCATAACGGAACTGATGACCGGCCGGCTCATAGCGGCGATGTCTCACCCAACCGTTGTAGATACAGCTGTGCATGAGAGGAACCCTGCTTGTGAGAGAAGATCAGGCCACGCCGGCGGCGGGCTGATCTCGTTCGGGGGATTCGGTGCGCGCCGTCTGATCCCACTGGAAATGTTCCAGCGCGCGCATCGCGGTGACGACACCGTCTTCATGAAAACCGTAACGCCAGTAGGCGCCACAGTAATAAGTGCGGCGAGCGCCATTCACTTCGCGGTGACGCGCCTGCGCGGCGACGCCGGCGGGCAGATACACCGGATGGTGATAGGCGATGCGCTGAATGATCTTGCTCGGATCGATCGCATCGGCGTGATTCAGCGTGACCAGGAACCTGGTCGGCGCATCCAGCGTCTGCAGGATGTTCATGTCGTACGTCAGCGCGACCGGCTGCTGCGGATTCTTGAGCGCGTGGTAGTTCCACGCAGCTCGCGCCAGCGGACGCTTCGGCAGAATGCTCATGTCCGTATGCAGGATTGCTTCGTTAGGCGCGTACGGGAACGCGCTCAACACTTCACGTTCGGCCGGCGTCGCGTCGCTCAGCATGGCGAGCGCCTGATCGCTGTGGCACGCGATGAACACGTTGTCGAAGCGATGCACTTCACCTTTGCGCGTGCAGACTTCGACCTCGTTGGGGCGACGGCGAATGCTGTCGATCGGCGTCGACAATTTCACATCGGCCTTTATCACCGACAGCAGCTTGCGCACGTACTCGCGCGAGCCGCCTTTGACCGCCTGCCATTGCGGGCGATTGTCGATGTTCAAGAAGCCGTGGCGTTCGAAGAAGTCCACGAAAAAGCGCGCCGGGAACGACAGCATCGCGTCCGCTTCGGCGGACCAGATCGCACGGCCCATCGGCAGGATGTAACGCTCGGCGAACGACTCGGAGTAACCGTTCTGGCGCAGGTATTCGCTCAGCGTCAGCTTGTTGTCGTCCGTCTTCAGCAGCGCGCGAGACTCGCGATTGAAGCGCAGGATGTCGTAGATCATGCGCAGGAACGACGGCGAGACGATGTTCGAGCGCTGTGCGAACAGCGCGTTCACCGAGGTGCCGTTGTATTCCAGCCCGGTGCGCTCGCACTTCAGGCTGAAGCTCATGTTGGAGGGCTGCCAGGCGACGCCGATTTCTTTCAGCATCGCCATGAAATTCGGGTAGGTCCAGTCGTTGAACACGATGAAGCCGGTGTCGATGGCGTACTGCTTGCCCTGCCATTCGACATCGACCGTGTTGGTATGGCCGCCGGCGTAGCTGCCGGCTTCGAACACTGTGACTTCGTGCTGGCGGCTCAGCCGCCAGGCTGCGTAGAGACCTGCGATTCCTGCGCCAATGACTGCGATACGCATGTGTGGACGTGCCCGGTAAGTGTGAACAAGATGCTGTTTCTTATGTCGTCGACGGCGGGCGGACGCGGGTGCGCGATTCACGCACTTCGTTCGGCACCGGCTTCAGGTCCCACACGATGCGGAACAGCGCCAGCAGCTTCAGCCCGTAATACGTCAGGTCGATCTCCCACCAGTAGAAGCCCTGGCGCGTCGACGCCGGGTAGTGGTGGTGATTGTTGTGCCAGCCTTCGCCGAACGTGAGCAGCGCGAGCCACACGTTGTTGCGGCTGTCGTCGGCCGTGTCGTAACGGCGCTTGCCGAAGACGTGGCACAGCGAGTTGATGGTGTAGGTGGCGTGATAAGTCACAACCGTGGAGACGAAGAAGCCCCACACCAGCATTTGCCAGCGGCCGGTGTGCAGCCCCGGCGCGTAATGTTCCAGCGCCGCGCCGACACCGAACAATCCGACGGCGAGTGCGACCGGCACCAGGATGTCGAACCGATCCAGCAGTCGCAGCTCGGGAAAGCGCATCAGATCGCGCACGCGCGACAGGTCCGGATCGAAATGCCGGCGCGACAGGAACCAGCCCATGTGGCTCCACAGGAAGCCGCGCTGGGCCGGCGAGTGCACGTCGTGCTCGGTGTCCGAGAACGCGTGGTGATGACGGTGGTGCGCAGCCCACCAGATCGGCCCACGCTGCACGGCTGATGCGCCGAGCAGAGCGAACACGAACTGGCCGGCGCGCGAAGTCTTGAAACTGCGATGAGAGAAGTAGCGGTGGTAGAAGCCGGTGATCGCGAACATGCGGATCACGTACAGGGCCAGGGCAGTCACCAGCGCGGTGGTGCTGACGCCAACGAAAATAATTGCAAAGCAGGCGACGTGCATGCCAATGAACGGCACCACACGCATCCAGTCGATGTGGTCGATCTTCGCTGAATCGAAGTTGGCCAGGCCCGCGCCCGCATCGAGCCAGCTGGTCAGGCTGGTCAGCAGGGTGCGTCGCGGCGCGGCTTCTTCAGGGTGGTTGATCATGCTCGTGCGTTCCTCGGTGGGGGTTTTCGCACGGGCCGCGACGCACGGATTCACACGGTTAAATCAGCTCGGAGTAAACCCTCAGTGCACGCTTGCGAGATTCCCCGACATTCACCATCGGTCGCGGATAAGTGACACCCAACTGCACGCCGGCGCTTTGTAAAACGGCTTCGGGTGCCGCCCATGGTTCATGAATCCAGCGATCCGGCAGGCGCGCGATTTCAGGAAGCCAGCGGCGGATGTACTGGCGCTGCGGATCGAAGCGCTTTGCCTGCAGCACAGGATTGAAAATTCGGTAGTAGGGCGCCGCGTCCGCTCCGCAGCCTGCGACCCATTGCCAGCCGAGCGTGTTGTTGGCGAGATCGGCATCGACCAACGTGTCCCAAAACCAGCGCGCGCCTTCGAGCCAATGGATCTGAAGATTTTTGGTGAGCCACGAGGCCGTGATCATCCGCACGCGGTTGTGCATCCAGCCGGTGCGCCACAGTTCACGCATGCCTGCATCGACCAGCGGAATGCCGGTGCGTCCTCGCTGCCAGGCTTTGAGCTCGGCCCGACTGCGCCGCCAGCGTTGCCTGGCAAAACGTCGATCGAGCGGCTGATCGGTGGTCGCTGGAAAATGAAACAGCAGGTGATGCGCGAACTCGCGCCAGCCCACTTGCCGCAAATAGCTGTGATGCTCGTGAAGCGCAGCGAAGATCTGCCGCGGACCGATCTCTCCAAAATGTAAATGCGGCGACAAGCGCGAGGTCTGCTCGATGTCGGGTCGATCGCGTCCTTTTGAATAGTGAGCGGCGTGTTTGCTGAAGCGGCGCAGTTGTTTCAGCGCGCCGTTCTCGCCCGGGATCCAGGATTCGGCGAACCCTGCATCCCAACGGATCTTGGGCAGCAACGACAGCTCTTGAATGGGAACGCTGGCGAGCGAGTGTTTGATCGCAGGCAGCTTGCGAGGCGCGCGCCGAGGTGCAGGCAACATCGCCAGCTGCTTTTCCACCGTGCGCCAGAACGGTGTGAACACGCGATAGGGCAGCTGCTGCCCATTCAGAATCGTGCCGGGCTCGAACAGCAAGGTGGAATTGAGCTGCTCGACGGCCACGTCATCGGCAGTGAGTGCCTTTGCGAGCTCGGCATCGCGTGCGAGGGCGGCGGGTTCATAGAGTTTGTTCCAGCACACCAGCGTCGCGCCGGTCTGTTGAATCAACTCTCGAATCGCATCGAGCGAACGGCCGCGGCGGACGATGAGGCGTCCGCCAATCTTCCTGATCGAGTGTGCCAGTGCGAGGAGGGAGTGGTGCAGCCACCAGCGGCTCGAAGCGCCGGCGGCCCATTCGTGTTCTTGTTCCGAAACGAACACGGGGACTACGTGCTCGGCCTGCTCCAGGGCGTGGAGCAGGGCGCTGTTATCGGTGAGTCGCAGGTCCCGGCGAAACCAAACTAGAGCGGTACGATGAACGCAGCGGACGCGCTTCAGGCGTCGTCCCGATCGTTGTAGTCGTCGTCTTCATCGTCGTCGAGGTCTTCGTCCTCGTCGTCATCCCAATCGTCTTCGTCCTCGTCCCAGTCGTCCTCTTCTTCCTCTTCCTCTTCTTCCTCTTCTTCTTCCTCGTCGTCGGACGCCCAGCCTTCCGGCTCCTCGGCCTGCTCGAGGTCGAGCTCATGCCAGGTATCGAGGTCGATCTCCTCGATATCGCCGTTTTCGTACTGGACCTCGACCAGCTCCTGGTCCGGGTCTACCGACAGGACCTTGAAGACCTCGTTCTCTTCGAGATCTTCATACCATTTTCCCTGGACCGGGTCGTAATCTCTGGCCACGCAGCTAACCTCAAACAAGACGGGCTCAAACCGACGGCGAACCGGTGTGTTCACCGGCGGCGGAATATTAGGGGCATTCTCCAAGACTGCCAAGCAGTGAAACAGCAACGGCGCGCGTTGCGGGGCCGCAGTGGACGAGGGTTGGGGGCCTGCCTACACTGCCGCGCCTTGCTGCTTTCAAGCCATGACGACTTCACCGCCACAAAGTTCCGCCCAAGCGCTGCCGCTGACGCAGGCGCGCCGTGTCGTCATCAAAGTCGGCTCGGCGTTGCTGGCGGATGCCGCCACCGGCACGGTCAAGCGCGACTGGCTGCTGACCCTGGCTGCCGATATCGCCGAATTACGCCGCCGCGGGCAGGAAGTGATCCTGGTGTCCTCGGGCGCGATCGCCCTGGGCCGCAGGCAGCTGGCATTCCCGCCCGGCCGGCTCAAACTGGACGAAAAACAGGCCGCGGCCGCCGTCGGCCAGATCAGCCTGGCACACGCATGGACCGACGTGCTCGGCCAGCACGATTTGACCGTCGCGCAAATTCTGCTGACCCCCGGCGATACCGAGCAGCGCCGCCGCTATCTGAATGCGCGCAACACCATGCGCACCTTGCTCAAGCTCGGTGCGATCCCGGTGATCAACGAGAACGACACCGTGGCGACCGCGGAGATTCGTTATGGTGACAACGACCGCCTGGCGGCGCGCGTCGCCCAGATGATCAGCGCGGACTGCCTCATTTTGTTATCCGATGTGGATGGCCTGTACACGGCCGATCCCACGCGCGATCCCAATGCGCAGTTCATTCCGGAGGTGCGCACGATCTCTGCGGATATCGAAAAAATGGCGGGCGGCTCGTCTTCCGCGGTCGGCACCGGCGGCATGACTACCAAGGTTGTCGCCGCGAAAATCGCAGTCGGTGCCGGTTGCCATATGTGCGTGGCGCTCGGCCGAGAACTGCATCCCGTGCGCCGGATTGCAGAAGGCGCGCGCTGCACTTGGTTCTATCCATCCGCTACGCCCGGCACCATGCGCAAGCAATGGATTGCCGGAACGTTGCAGCCTGCGGGCGAACTGTACGTCGACGACGGCGCAGTCGCTGCGCTCAGGCGCGGCAAGAGTTTATTGCCTGCGGGCGTGACTCGCGTGGACGGCCACTTTCAACGTGGCGACGCGCTGATCGTGCGCGACGC
>CAMLEO010000005.1 GCA_946478975.1 uncultured Steroidobacter sp. | reverse complement strand
GACGGCGGCGGTGAGATCGGCCACGGCGACGCGAAACGTCGCCGCGCTCTGAAACTGACGCAGGATATCGACCTGATGCTCCGGATCTTCGCCCTGCATGCGGCCGCGAACATTCGCCAGATCAACCGCGAACTGCGCTCGCGTCGGCATTTCTTCGATCAGCCGTGCATCGATCAGCTCATCGAGCAGCAAGGGCCGCGCCGCGATTTGATCTGCCAGGAACTGGCTCTTCGCACACAACTCCACCAACCTGCGCAACGCCGCCGAGTTCTCGTTGAGCAGCGCGAGATACACCGTGCGGCCGGCGATCATCTCGAAGATGCGCAGGATTCTTGCGAGCGTGGTCGTTGGCGCCGGATCTGATGCCAGCATCGGCACGATGCGGGCGAGCAGATCTCGCAAACGACGGCGACCGGTCTCGTCGAGCCGACGGTAATAAGTACTGTCGCGCAACTCGCCGAGCCGAGCATTGATGGCTTCCAGCTCCTTCACGCCGCAGCTTGCGAGCATGCGGGCACGATCTTCAGCATCTGCTTCCAAATCGAATTCAGACGTGGTGGCGGCAGCGCTGCGCTCGCGGTCGACGGGACCAAACACCGTCTGCGTGAAGTAACGTTCGACTCGCTGGCGATGCTCAGTCGTTTGCGCCGCGAGCTCCTCCCAGTTGCGCATGTTCATCGACAACGCGAGTCGCTCGCGGGCTCGCGCATCTTCGGGCAGCAGATGCGCCTGCTCGTCATTCCATTGCTGCAGCCGATTCTCCAGCACCCGCAGATATCGATATGCCAATTCCAGATCGGTCACCGCGTCCTGACGCAGCAATCGCTGGCCTACCAGCAGCGGCAGCACCGCGCGCAGCTCGCGACTCTGCAGACGCCGATCGCTGCCTCCGCGCAGCAGCTGAAACGCCTGCACGATGAATTCGATCTCGCGAATGCCGCCCGGACCGAGCTTGATGTTTTCTCTGAGCTCGCGACGCTCCACCTCGCGCGCGATCATCGCCTTCATGTCACGCAGCGATTCGAACACGCTGAAGTCGAGATAGCGCCGATATACGAACGGCCGCAGCACCTCTTCATACAGGCTGGGAAACAACTCCTTCGCGGTCAATGCACGAGCTTTGACGTACGCGTAACGCTCCCAATCGCGGCCGTGCTGCTGCAAGTAATGCTCGAAAGCGGCAAAGCTCAGCGCCACGCGGCCGCTGTCGCCGAACGGGCGCAGCCGCAAGTCAACTCGATAGACGAACCCCTCGACGGTTGGCGTGGCCAGCAGCTGGACGATCTTCTGGCCCAGCCGCAAAAAGAACTCGGCGTTGTCGATACTGCGCGAACCGTCGGTCTCGCCATCTTCCGGGTACAGCAGGATCAGGTCGATGTCCGAAGAAAAATTCAGCTCGCGGCCGCCGAGCTTGCCCATGCCCAGAATCATCAGCGACTGCGGCTCGCCGCTTTCGCCCCCGCGCGGCGTGCCGTAGCGAGCGGCGAGCATCGCGTGCATGCGCTTGCAGACAAAGTCGATGCAAACATCGGCGAGCGTCGACAGGTCGTGCAATGTTTCATCGAGGTCCGCCCAGCCTGCGATGTCTCGCCATGCGATTCGCACCATGTGACGCCGGCGAAGCCGGCGCAGCGACTCCATCAACTCCGCTTCGGATTCACCGCTGACGCGAGCTTCGATCTCCTGCGCGATCCAATCGTCGGGGGCGCGCTGAAACAAATGACCGTTCTGGATCAGCTCAGCCAACAGCGCGGGCGAGCGCAGGCAACTGGTTGCAACGAATTCGCTGCAAGCCCAAACACGCGCAATTGCGTCCGCTGCACGCGGCTCATCCAGAATCGCCTGCCAGATGTCAGGCTGGTCCGCACGGGCGGCCGCCAGGCGCGTTTGGCTGTCAGCGAGCAGCTGTCCGGCTGTGTCGGAAATGTCTGTTCCCATAGTGCAAGTGTACGGAACTTTTTCGCGCTGATGCCAATGGGCGACATACCCAAAGTTGCAGCATCGAACCTTTGAGGAATTCCGCTCGTTTATACGTCAGTCCGCAGGTTGCGTGCCTGCGTCGCACTGGAGGTACTGCATGTACGCGCAGAGTATGAGTAACACACGCCTGTCGAACGAGCCGCGCGGCCTGTTGTCGCGTGGCGGCCCGGCACTGGCGGTGGTCGGCCTGCACGTGGCGATCATCTATGGTCTCGCGACCACCATGGGCATCGTGAAGATCCCGAAGTTCGCCGAGCCGATCCAGGCGGTCTTCATTCCCGAGCAGCAGGAAACTCACGTCGAGCAGCCGAAGCCGGTGAAGCCCGAAATCGATCAGCCGATGCCGACCGAGCAGCCGATGCCGGAGGTGCAGTTCGACGAGCCGATCGTGCCGCCGGCTGAAACGACGGCGCCGGCCTCTGAAAACGCGATCTCGGGCACCGAGGCCTCCGGTGCGGTGGCGCAGGATCTCAAGGCGACCAATCGCGTCGAGCCGACGTATCCATCGGCATCGCGCCGCGCAGGTGAGGAAGGTACGGTGCGCCTGAAAGTACTGGTCGACGAGAAAGGTCGTCCTCGCGATGTGACACTCGCCAACAGCAGTGGCTTCGCGCGACTCGACCAGGCCGCAATGGAGGCTGTTCGTAAGTGGCGCTTTGCGGCGGCAACCGACGGCTCCAATCCCATTAGTGCTTGGACGCAGGTGGCCATCACCTTCCGTCTGACCAATGCTTGATCCTTAGTCCATTCAGCTGAGCGCAATTGCAGGCCGGGCACTCCCCGGCCTGTTTTTTCAGGCCTCGGGCGACATTCATGCGCGAGAATTTGAGGCTCATCACTGTTCAGGTCGCCTGTTCCCCATAGGCTCGATCCGTCAGCGGCGTTTTTCTGGCGCTGCTGAACGTCCGCAGACCGCGGACAGGCCAAGGCGATCGTGTGCTTCAGGCTTTGCCCTAGAGCGCCAGCCGCCTTCGGCATGCGAACTTCTCAAGGGTCGGATAGCCGGTGGTGATCATGCGCGCGCGAACTGTCTCTTTGTCTGCTCCTTTCAGCACACGCAAGAACGCTCTGAAGCTCGCGTTGTTCGGCGGCGTCCTCGCCGTCGCGGCGCTGGCCTCCGCCCAGCGGGCGCACGCAGAGTCCGGCCTGTGCTCAAACGGTACCTCGTGCGGCCACGATCTGCCCTCGACCACCTCCGATCAACATTTCTTCCGTTTCTCGACGGCGCACGACCAAGCCACGCCGCACGATACTTCGCTGCGCCGGAGCGAGTTGTCGGCGCAAGACTATCCGTCTTATAGCGGTGTCGGCGTCATCTCCTGCATGGTCGATGGCAAGCCGCGCACCTCGACGGCCTTCCTGGTCGGCGCGTTCGATATCGGCGTGACCGTTGCTCACACCTTCGCCAAAGGTGCGGACGGCGCGGAGCCGAGCGAGTGCGTTTATAACAGCCTCGATTCGCTGGGCCAGATTCGCGAGCGCATTCCCGTTTCGTATGTGAAATCGCAATGGGATGAGGCAGGCGCGGCCGGCCAGACAGCGAAGGATCTCGCGGTGATCCGTTTGAGCGAACCTTCGCATTACGCTCAGCGCACCATGCCCCTCGGTCGTTTCTCCGGCGACTCCGCCTCGGTGGTGATGATCGGATACAAGAGCGACATCGACGCTGACAGCATCAAGCGCAAAGCTCGCGGCACGGTGTACGAGCGACGTGAGAACGGCGTGGTCGCCTCCAGCGTTGCCGGCTTCACGCATGACATGGACTCGCACGACATCGCGCCGGGTGCGCCGGTGATCGACGAATCGACGGGTGTGATCATCGGCATTCACACGCAGCCGGATCCCAGCCGCAATACCATGATCACCATGAACGACTGGCTGGAAGCGACGATTCGCAGCGAAATCCAGGCGCGTCGCCAGACGCAGGCAACTGAAGCACGCGCGAACTGACGCCGGCTATTTAACATCTGTTTTTTTGGGCGCCGCGAATATTTTCCGGCGCCCTTTTTCTTTTGTGTCGTTCTTACGCGGCGCCCCGGGAACCCTCCCGGAACTCCTTTCGTTTAGTTATTGTCCTTACATGGCAATGTGCGTGGGTCTGTCACAGGGCACATTGTCGTTATAGGGCGACAGGAGAATTCATGAACAAGTCGTTAGTGACCGGATTGGTAATCGGCGCTGCAGTTGTAACTGCCGGCGCAGCGGTGGCGAATTTCGCGCTGGATCGCAAGCCTGAGGCCAGCGTCGAGGCACCCGCTCCCGCAGCGGTGATTCCGGAGTCTGCAGCAGTAGTTCCAGAGGCTGTCGAGCCGGTGATCGACAACACGCCGAAGTTTGCTGAAGTGTTGAATGTGGACACGGTGACGAAGACGACGCGCAAGCCGCGCCAGGTCTGCAAAGATCATCTCGTCACTCACACTGCGCCACCGAAGGATGAGAATCGCATCGCCGGCACTGTGATTGGCGCCGTCGTCGGCGGCGTGCTCGGCAATCAGGTCGGCGACGGTCGAGGGCGGAAACTTGCAACCGCAGCCGGCGCTGCTGCCGGCGGTTATGCGGGCAACAAAGTTCAGGAGCAAATGCAGAACGGAAACACGTACACCACGACGGAAACCAGCTGTGAGACGGTGTACGACAGCAGCGAGAAAATCATCGGCTACAACGTGCGCTATCGTTTAGGCGAGCAGGAAGGCACGGTGCGTATGGACCGCGATCCCGGTGAGCGCATCCCGGTCGATGAGAACGGAGAATTACAGATTGCCGGTCGCAGGGCGGCGGCGAGATAGTGAACCTCGCAGCGGGCTGGACCGTTTAGAGGCCGGCGGCAGGCGAGTTGGACGCTCAGTGAGAGAAAGAGGAAGATTCGTTTCCTCCGTCCTCTTAACTGAGCAGCCATCCGTCTGCCGCTGACCTCCCATGACCGCGCTCACCGAATTGTTTCTTGGCAGCCGGCGCATTCTCGTCTTCAGCGGCGCCGGCATCAGCACCGAATCGGGCATCCCCGACTTCCGCAGCCCCGGCGGCGTGTGGAGCAAGATGCAGCCGATTTATTTCCAGGACTTCATGGCGTCGGAGCACACTCGCCGCGAGGCGTGGCGCCGGCGTTTCAGCAATGCCGACGGTTGGGTCGGCGCAAAACCGAATCGTGGCCACTACGCCGTTGCAGAGCTGGTTCGCTCCGGCCGCGCCAGCGCCGTGGTTACTCAAAACGTCGATAATTTGCATCAGGACTCCGGCGTGCCGGAGCAGAAAGTCATCGAGCTGCACGGCAACTCGACTTATGCGCTGTGCCTGAAATGTCACACGCGCTATGAGCTGGCGGATATCGAGCGCGAGTTCCAGGAGACCAACAACGTTGGCCCCTGCAAGAAATGCGGCGGCATCATCAAGACTGCGACGATTTCGTTCGGCCAGCAGATGCCCGAGCTGCCGATGCGTCGGGCGCACCAGGAAACGCTGACGTGCGATTTGTTTCTGGTGCTGGGCTCGTCGCTGTCGGTCTTTCCGGCCGCCGATTTTCCGGTGCAAGCCAAGCAGCGCGGTGCGAAGCTCGTGATCGTCAATCGCGACCCCACCGCCGTGGATGAGATCGCCGACCTCGTCATCCATGACGGGATCGGCGATACCCTGGAAGCCGCGATGGCGGACCTGCCCCGCTCTGATCATCTGGCCTGATCTATTTCGCGCTCGCCGCTTGCAGGTAGTCGATCGCGACCGCCGCCAGCGCACGCGTCGCCAGCGCCATCCCAGGCTCATCGATATAAAACAGCGGCGAGTGATTGCTCGGCGCGGTAAGCGCATCTTTGCCCGGCGGCGTCACACCCACATAAAAGAACAGTCCCGGCACCACATCAGCGTAGTGCGCAAAGTCTTCGGAGCCGGTGACCAGCGGCAGGACCACCACTTTGTCGTCGCCCGCCACTCGCCGCAGCGTCGGCAACGCACGTTCGGTGAGCTGCGGGTTGTTCATCACCACCGGGTTGTTCGACTTGTCGAACTTCACATTCGCTTGCGCGCCACTCGAAGCGGCAACGTTGGTCGCAGTCCGTTCGATGCGAGACATGATGTCCGAACGCATGCCTTTATCGAAGGTTCGCAGCGTGCCGTACAACTCCGCCCGATCCGGAATGATGTTGTGACGAACGCCGCCGTCGAACTTGCCGATGGTCACAACCGCGGGCAATTGAGTGATGTCGATCTGGCGGCTGACGATCGTTTGTAATGCGACCACGATCTGCGAGCCGGCGACGATGGGATCGATGCCCGACCAGGGACGCGAGCCGTGCGATTGACGGCCGATGACTTCGATCCGGAACGAATCGGACGCGGCCATGAACGGCCCGGAACGATAGCCGATCATGCCGCTGTTCAACGACGAGCTCACATGCAGCCCGAACACGGCCTCGGGCTTCACCTCGCTGAACAAGCCTTCTTTCAACATCAGCGAAGCACCGCCCTCCTCGCCCTCCGGCGCGCCTTCTTCGGCGGGCTGGAAAATAAACAGCACGGTGCCCGGCAGCTCTTTGCGCATGGAGACCAGCATCTCGGCGATGCCCATGAGATTGGCAACGTGCGCGTCGTGGCCGCACGCGTGCATCACGCCGACTTTCTTGCCCAGATATTCGGTCGTCACCGTCGACTTGAACGGCACATCGACCTGTTCCGCCACCGGCAGCGCGTCCATATCGGCGCGCAAAGCAATCACGGGGCCAGGCTTGCCGCCTTTGAGAACAGCGTACACGCCGGTGTGCGCGATGCCGGTGTGCACCTCCAGGCCCAGCTTCTTCAAATGCTCGACCACCAGTTTCGAGGTACGCACTTCGCGATTCGACAGCTCGGGATGCTGGTGAATGTCCCGGCGCCAGGCGACGACTTTCGGTGCGACGCTGCTGGCTGCAGTGTCGACTTGCGCGGGCGAAATGTCCGCGATGGCGGCAGCGGCGCTCAGCGAAGCCGTGGCAGCGAGAACTGCTCTGATCATCGATTTCATGATTGTTCCTTCCAACAGAGAACTAGGGAGCCAGGTACGGGGGAAATCGTGGCGTCGTGACGGAGCGCAGCTTCCCGCCCTCCGCATCGATGAACAGCGCCGGCATATCGAGCCTGGTCGCAAGCGCGTGCCCTTCTTCAGTGCCGAGCACATTGAACGCGGTGGCCCACGCATCCGTGAGCATCGACGTGGGTGCGATCACTACCACCGAGGCGAGGCTGTGCTGCACGGGCCGGCCGGTACGCGGATCGATGGTGTGCGAGTAGCGTTTGCCGTCGCGATCGAAGTAGTGACGATACTCACCTGAGGTTGTCACCGCTGCGTTGTCGATCTGCACGATCGCATACGGCTCGGGTTCGGCATCGATGGGACGCTCGACGGCGATCCGCCACAGCTGCCCGTGCCCGTTGCGCCCTTCCGCCCGGACCTCGCCGCCGATGTCGATCATGTAATCGTGAATTGCCAGCGACTGCAGCTTCTGCGCGAGCAGATCCACCGAATAACCGGGCGCGATGCCGTTGAGATCGACCCGCAGCGCCGGATCTTCCTTGCGCAGCGCCGGCGGGTCGAGTCGCGCCTGTAATTTTCCATAGCCCACATGCGTGCGCAGTTCCGCCAAGCGAGCATCGTCGGGCAGATCGACCGGTTCGCCCGACGGGCCGAATCCCCATGCGGCGACCAGAGGGCCGACGGTGACATCGAAAGCGCCGCCGGATTGCCGGCTCACCTGAAGCGCGGCGTCCACGACGGTCGCAAGATCCGATGAAACATCGAACCACTCGGTCGAGGTGGAGCTGTTGAAGCGCGAGATTTCGGAATCGACGCGATAGCCGGACATGGTCCGATCGATGCGATCGAGAACTTCGTCCGTCACGCGGCGAACGGCAGCTTCATCGATTCCTTGCGGAGCATGGGCGACCTTGACTGAGTAGGTCGTGCCCATTGTCGGGCCGGACAGCGCCAGTTCCTCCGGCGTGCGAGAGCACGCAGCGACGGCGAGAGCGAAAGCGCAAACAGACAGACGCACGAATGTACCCATTCGCGCGAATGGTAGCAGGTCGCGCTCAGCCGCCGGCGCGGCCGCTCCCTGAGTTGCTGCGAACGAAGTTGAACGCTTGCCCGATCTGGCCGAGGAATGCGACTGCACCCGCAACGATGGCCGACATAATCTTGAACTTGTCGCCCGCCGACCAGCTGAACCATACGACCGCCAACAGCAGCGCGATGAGCAAGATGGTGATCAGCGTGCTCCGCCACCGACCCGTTCCACGCATGGCGTCCCGCTGCCATTGCGCAAGCTCCTCGGCGCTCTCGGCCGTGCGCACGAATTCTTCGAAGCTTTCATCGGCGATCTTCGGCCACGGATCGAGCTTCAACAGCCCGCGCGAAATCAAAGCATCGATCACCGCAGCGTTCCGAGGATTCGCCAGGCGACCGCGCGCCAGGTCGTACAACAACAAACGTTCCGAGCGGGTGCAGAGCTTCCAGGTGCGATGATGATCGACCGTCGCCAGCGACGGATGGGTGCGCGGCGCGTCCATGTTTTCGATCTCACGACATTCGAACTTCTGCAGCACGTTGTCCCAGCGCAGCGACTCATCCAGGGCACAGGTGTGCTCCGCGCCTGATTCCGGATAGCGCTCCGGATGGTAGAGCTGATCGATGGGCGAGCGGCGGCACAGGATCAACAGCTGCACTCGCGGGTTGTCCGCCAGACGCTCCAGTGCATCCAGAATGTCGCGACGACGAGATGCGTCGACCAACGCGATGTCCAGATTCGTCAGCAACACCGGCCCTTCGATGACGCGCTCGGCGGCGAGCTCGGTGTAGAGCGCCTTGGTCGCGACATTCACACGAGTCACAGTGGCCGTCTCACTGGCGTTTGCCGGACGCAGGCCCCGGAAGATGCGATCCACGTCTTCGTTACGCATGCGGCGTGGATAGAACAGCACACCATGATGGCCTCGCGGGACGGCGCGGGTCCGGAGGTCATCTCCCAGCACGCGACGGGATATGAACAGCGAAAGCAGCCAGGTGACAAAGATCGCCGCCAACAACGCACCGATGCCGCTGACGAAGCGCGCGATGCCCGCAAACCGCGTTTCGTCTGCATCTCCATGCGCGACTTCACCTTTCGCGGCCTCAGTGCGGATCGTGAATGCCTGGCCGTCGTCGGTGCGGAAGGAACATTTCTCGGCGGTGCCGTCGGGCTTGCACACCGGGTTCCAGCCGTTCATGCGACCGAGCAGACGAATCCGACGCTGCTGCGTTTCCGCCTGCACCGAGGCGTCCCAGGTTTCGCGCCGCCAGAAGTCGAGCTCGCGCCGTGTGATCAACGTCGCGAGCGGCGGCTCATCGAAAACACACATCGCCCAGAGATTGTCCGGTGCCGAACCTCCGCGGCACGAGCCCAGTGCATAGCCGGGCACCGGCATCACTTTAGAAGGCTGCGCCAAAGCCCAAGGTGATGGGAACTCCGCCATGCGAGCCTCGCTGGACGCCAACCAGCGCCGCAAGTCGTCGGAGATAACGAATCTTCTGTGTTGAATATCGCGCGCAGCCCCGAGCAAGCCATCGCGCAACAGGCCTTGCACTTGCACGTCGTGATATCCCAACGCCATCCACGCCGCCGGGATTGCGGAGATCAGCAGCAGCCACAGCGAAATACAAATACTGTGAATCGCAAATCTGTGTTGGAGCAGCACTGCCAGCGCCGCGAGCGCCAGCACTCCCCACATGATCTGCGTGATCAAACTCACTGGCCGCGCCATGACCTCGTACAGCGTGACCAGACTGAGCGCGATTGCGAACAGCGCCAGGCCCCACCGCGCGTAACTGCACGAGCGCCCGGTGCGCTCCCAGAAACCCGCGGCGATGTTGAGCACGCTCTTACGATTGCGCTTGGCCCACACCCACATGCCGAGTAGCGAGGTCGACATCACCAGGAGCAGCGCTCCGGCATAAGCGGCCAGCGCGGTGAACACCGCGTGCCAGGGCAGATCGCCGACTTCCTTCACCGAATAAAACACGACGACGCTCCAGGGAGCATCGTGCACCGGCAAATGAAAGAAACGGTAGCCCGCGCCCATGTAGCGGCCGCTGAACGAGCCGCTCTGCCCGACTTCCGTCAGCGCGAGCAACTGCGGATTGCGCTCGGTTTCGACGAAGAAGTTCTCCGCCAGGCTGCGGCTGTCGTCGCTGTGAAACAAAACGATGCCGCTGTCGCGATCGATGACGGCGAAGCTCAGCAGGGGCGGCGACACGGCCGCCGCCAGGGTATGAAACGTCGCACTGCCGGTCACGATTCCGCAAAAGCCAGTGTCGCACTTCGGACTCGCAGCGCGCGGCACCGCTATTTGCAACACTCGTGAACCGTCGCTGCCGCTGAATATACGTTGGGCGACGAAGGTCTCGCTCTTGCTCGCGCCGGAGGCGGGAATCACCCAACCATCGCCGCGTTGAAGCGCTCGAAAATATTCCCGGTTGTCGTAGTTCGCGTCCGACTTCACCAGCGGCGCTTCGTAGACGGTGTAGCGCTCACCGTCGCGCGCACCTCGCGAGTCGGTGGCGAACACCGATGAGAAAGTCGTCCAGCCTCGCCATTTGCCCGCCTCCTGCGGCGTCACTTCGATCACGCACGTGCGATCCTGCAACTTGCTGCAACTGGCAACGTGGCCCATCACGAACCCGCCACCGTCGCGAGAGCGGATCGGAATCGCAGCGCCGGTACTGTCCGTTTTGGACTGGCGATACAACGGCTCGTACTGTTCGAGCAGCTGCCTGCCTTCGTGCAGCTCCGCTTGCAACGTATCGGCGACGCTGTGCGCATATCTCACTGAGCCCGCATCGGCCCACGCCAGCAATCCTTGATAGCTCCAGACCCAGACCGCCGCGATCGCGAGGACGGCGGGAATCAGAACCACCGAGGCGAGACACGCAATCGCTTCCGGCCAGGCAATCGAATCGTCCGGGGATTTCGCGCGCACGTTGGCTAACGGCCAAACCAGGAACGCAAGCAATGTGAGGATCGTCAGCAGGAAACGTCCGCCCGGCTCCAGCGAGCTCGCGAGATCGGCGCGCACGTCCAGTCGTTTCAAGCCGATCAAATACAATCGTTCCTGTCTCGCGGCGGCCGTGCCGTTGTCCTGCTCGATATAAGTGCCGTAACGAGGCTGCACGACGCGCACGAATACGCGATAGTTTTCATCCCCAATCCGTGCTGACGACAGCTCGGGCTGCGAGGGCGGCGTGGAAGTTTTCTTGTCTTCTTCGTTATGACTCAACAGCGCCGCTGCGTTGACGATGCCGAGGCGCGCCGACTTGGCAGGATGCAACGGCACATCCGCCGCACGCATTTCGATCCTGCGAGGAATGGCCGCGACGACCGTGCCGTCGCTCAGCGTCAGCAGCACCTCGTCGAAGAATGTTTGCGAAACGAAACGTTCGACGGTTTCTGCCGTCGAGCCTTGAAACGCAACCGCGAGCAACTGCCCGTCGGCGCTGGGTTGCGGCTCCGGAGTGCAGGCGAACGTGGTGTATGGAACGCCTGGATCGTGAGGTCGCAGGGACCAAACGTAACGATTCGTTTGCGTGCAGGCGTGCGTGAAGAGTTCTTTGCTGACGCCTGCCACGCCGACCTTCGGACCTTGGATCGCAAGCCGCCGCTGGTAGGCCTCGCGCTGCTGGCCTGGCAGCTCGACGGGCATCAGCCGCAGCTGGTTGGAAAGCGTGCGCTGCAGGTTGTCCAGCTGGCTGCCGATCTCATCCAGCACCCGGAACGCGCGTTCCTTATGAAAGGTCGTGGCGCTGACGAATCGCAATGCGTACGCGCCGCCAATGATCAGTAATGCGACGCCGGCGGCGGCAAACAAGAGCTGCGCGAGAGGTAACCGCCGCCGCGGAGGTGAGGTGGACACGGATGCGGCCGCGGCTTCCATTGGGTGTCACCCCAAGTATTACGGGTCGTGGCAGGATGCCCGATCCCGAATTAAATAAATCAGGAGAAGCCGCGACCAGGTGCGCTGTGCGGTCCGAGCGGGAGGAGAACGGAGCGCTCAGCTGCGGTGGCATTGCAACCAGCCGCGGCCTCGTGCTGGATTCTTACTGCGAACAGGCCTTGCGCCCATTACCCGGAAGGTCACCCTGCTTCGGCGCATCCACGACGACGGGCTTGGTCGTGCTGCCGCTCGCGCCACTGTCACAGGACGCGGATTTGGACTCATCGGCAGGTTCAGAGGAAAGCGCTGGGGCGATCGGCGCTTCGGCGGGGGCAGCGGCCGGCGCGGCAGGCGGGGTTTCTTTAACGGCGGAGCGATTGAGCGAAGTCGCGAGCAGGAAACTGCCGCAAATCATCAGCCCGCCGACCACCACACCTCGATCCATACCGGCTCCCGCTTCGCCGCATCGTGAGAACTCGACCTGCACTCGCCCGGTGCGCAGAGTAGGGGTGCATGGGTAGGCTGTGACGTGTCCTTTCGGGCACCCGGATGTGCGAACATTGCTTGTACGAAGCAGCGAGGAACTTCTGCCTGCAGGCGGTGGCCAAAGCTTCGTCACGGAACACGACGAGATCAGGGTACTCAAGCTCCATGTCCATTCAGCTCGGCCTCACACAACGTTCAGCTCGGTCCGTACGACTGGGTGCGGTCGCGCTGCTTGCCCTGCTGGCAGGCTGCGACGGCAAAGTGACGATGGATATGGCGACGGAGTATCCGTCCGATCCCAACATCAACCAGGTCGTCGCCAAGATCCGCGGCCTGGAATTCACCGGCAGCAGCGGCACGAAAACGCTGGAGTTCACCGATCCGCTGTCACTGGACTTTCTGGACTATACCAACGACAACAACCTGCTCCGGCTGTTCACCAGCGAGAAGCTGGCCGACGGCACTTACACCGGCGTGCGCCTGTTGATGGATACAGATCAGAGCAACAGCGAAGCATTCGTGACCGTATCCGGCTCGACCCGGCAATTTCCCATGAACATCGCGCAGGGCGACTACGCGTCGCTCAGCCTCAAAGTCAAAAAGAACGACAACTCGTCCGATGCATATACATTGATGCTGGACCTGCGGCAGTCGCTCGCCTTCGATAACGACAAAAAGGAATACACGTTCACGCCGGTGCTGCGTGCGGTGCGCAGTAAAGATGTCAGCAGCATTCAAGGCACCCTGACGGTGACCTGCTCCGCGGGCGACTCGCTCAGCGAAGGCGCCGTGTATCTGTTCCAGGGCAAGAACATCACTCCCGACGATCTGGATGGCTCGGGCGTCGAGCCGTTTGCGACTTCGCCGGTGTTCGGCAATAGCAACAGTTCCTTGACCTATTCCTTGCGCGTGCTGCCCGCCGGCGACTACACCATGGCCGTCACGTGCCGCGGCAACGACGACGATCCGGCGACCAACGAAGACCTGGCGTTCCGGAACATCGTCAACGTCTCGCTCGACGACAAGCAGACGCTCACCCGCAACCTGCCCTAGAAAATCTTCGGGCTTGAATCCGCACGCAGCGGCCGTCACTCTAGCGGCCGCATGGCCAATACTTTGCGGCACGAGCACATCGTCCGGATCAACGATCCGGAGAACATCGTGAGCCCCTGGCTGACGCGCGAACAGCTGTGGCGCGGCCTGCATCACACAGTCGTGATCCCACAAGTGCTGGATGAATCCATCGATGCTGCCGACGTGCACGAAATCGCGCCGGGCCGGCTGCGTCGCCAGATCCATCGCGGCAGTTATTGTCTCGCTGACGAAGTTGAATTCACTCCCAACGATTCTTTGACCATTCGCGCCGATGCCGCCGGACTGTTTGCCGGCAGCACGCTGACCATGCGCATCGAAGAGCCGGCGCCGGAAGCGCTGTTCGTACGCTTTACTTATGAAGTCTGCGGGCTGGCCGATATTCGTGATGAAGAAGAGGATCACGCGCGCCGCTCGGCGTATCACGCGTCAGATATAGAAAGAATCCGCCAGGTGCGGCGCTTCTCGGCCACGACTCACTGAGACTTGTCATCCTGCGGCTTGTCGTCGTCTCGGATGCCGCCGGCGCAGGCGGTGAACTCGGCACCTAGCAAAAATATCTGCGCCGAGTAATACAACCACAACAGCATCGCGGCGAACGACGCCGCTGCACCGAACGCCGACGGTTGCGTCGCTCTCGCAAGATATAAACCGATCAGCCATCGGCCCAGATCAAACAACAACGCGGTGACGAACCCGCCGATCAGCGCCGGCCGCCACGGCAGGCGTCTCGATGGCAGATAACGATAGATCAGCGCGATCAGCCCGGTAACCAGCGCCACGGAAATCACAAAGTCCAGCACGCTGGTGACGATCACCAACTCGGTAAAGCGAGCGGCGATGATGGATCGCAGCGAAGAAAGCGCGGCCGTGATGGACAGCGACACCAGCAGCAGGAATCCGACTGCCAGGATCATTCCAAACGACAGGATGCGCACGCGCAGCCAGCCCCAGATGCCGCTCGGCGCCAGCGACTGCGCCCGCCAGATGTTATCGAGCGCCTCCTCCAGGGCCGCGAACACGGTGGTCGCGCCGATGAACAAGCTCACGATGCTGATCGCGGCGGCGGCGATGCCTTCGGACTCCTGCGAATGCTTCATGGCCACCAACAACACGTTGGCGGTCGCGCGTCCGAACAATTGCGTCAATGTATCGCTCAGTTGCCCGTACGCGGCTTCCGTGCCTACGATCCAGCCGGCCACGGTGAGCAGGATGACCAACAGCGGCGCCAGGGAAAAAGCGGAAAAGAACGCCAGCGCAGCGCCGGCCGTCGAGGACCGGTCGTCCACCCAGTGCGTCACCGCGCATTTCGCCAGCGTCCAGATTCTGTTGGCCACGCACTCGAACGCCTGGCACGGGTAGTCGGTTCGATGTCACGCACTCGAGGGGGAACGATGAGCAAGAGCACGATCATGCGCGAATGGCGGGGTGTGATCCGCACGTCGGATCGCGACGTTTACGTGGGCTATATCAAAGACACGGGATTGGACGATTACCGGGCGACCCCGGGCAATCGAGGCGCGTCCATCGCGGTGCGCGACCTCGATGCAGAACGCACCGAGGTCGTGACTTTGAGCTGGTGGGACTCGCTCGATTCCATCCGCGCCTTTGCCGGCGATGACATCGAGCTGGCGCGGTACTACCCGATGGACGACCAGTATCTGCTGGAGCGGCCCCGAACCGTGCAGCACTACGTTTGTTACAGCTGATTACATCGTCATCTTGCGGTGGTCGCCCATGTCGCGGGCGCGCTTGCCCGTCATGGCCGCCTTGGCGACGCCGAATAGATAAGCAGCCTTGCCGGGCGAGGTCCAGTATTCGGCACGCTCGACGTGCACCCTCAGCAATGCGAGGTTCGGATCGTCCGGGCCTTGCGGAAACCACGGCTCTGCAAAGGTCGTCCACAGGTCTCGAATGCGCTGACGGTCGTTGACGATGTCCGCGGTGCCGGACGCGGCGACGTACGCTTCCTCGGAGACATCCGCGAACGCCACGCTCGCGCGCATGTCATGCGTGATCTCATCGACCTTCGCGGAATCGATGGCCGTATAGAACCACAGCTGGCCGTCATTCTCATATTTGAGCGCGGCCAGCGGGCGCGTATGCAACGTGCCATCCGCTTGCACGGTGGTCACCATGGCGATGCGGATATCCTTGATCAATTCGCCCAGTTTTTCGAACTCGGTTTGCATTGTGCTCTCCGGTGCAGCGATGAAGTCAGGGGACACAGGCGCAATCGCGCATTCGCACGCAAGGTTCCGGCGGCGAACACACGCGCGCACTCACGTCCGCGCGTGTCAGTCATCGCTCATGAGTCGTACGCGAGTTTTCGACATCAGCACAAATATCTGACGCGGATTTCGCCCACCTCATGCCGAGGCGGCGGCGTGGGATCGTCGTAGGACGTCTTGCGCAAAGTACGCAGCCGTACCGTATCCAGCCGCGCCACGCAGTCCGAGATCAAGCGCGCACAAACATTCGCAACGTCGGCGTGCATCACCGAGTCATCGTCATCCGCGTACAGCAGCACTTCGTACAGGCACTTGAGCATCGCCTGAATCTGCATCAGCTCGCTGCGCTCGTGCTCGATGGCCTCGCTGAGCGAGACCGGCGGCGAATCGGAATGAGTCATGGAATTCTCCTGCGATTGGCTCGAGTCCGCGAGATCATACGCAGGCGCTCCGCGGCTGTATATAAAAACAGCCACGTCACTCGTTCTTATTTCTCGACGGCCCGCAATATCGAGAGCGGGAATCTCGCGAACAGCTGCGCAGCGCGCAGCCCGCGCTCCTCACCTTCTGGTTGAACCTGTCCCGCTGAGAGCACTTGCTCGAAGGATCCAGCGAGCGCACCGCCGATGATGACCTTGGTATCTCCCCATACATCGCCGAGCGGCAGCAGCATCTCGCCGTTCATCAGCCGCGCCGTCCACCGCGGCAAGATCACGATCATGCCGCGGCCTTCGTGCACGCGCGCGAACGCAAACACGTGCTCCTTGTACTCACCTTCCACCTGCAGCGGCTGATACGAGCCTTGTGCGAACAGCTGCTCCTCCGCCGCGCGGAGCTGCAGTAGCTTCGACGTGACATACAGTTTGGCGCGCGCTCCGTCCGCGTCTTCGAGCAGCGCAGTCTCATCCGTCAGTTCCGCGAGCGAATCCAGCCGGCTCGCCGCGGCTTCGAAGTCCACTGGGGCGCGGTTGTCTGGATCCACGAGCGTGAGCGCAGGCAACTCCGTGCCTTGATAGAAATCGGGCACGCCCGGGGCTGTGATCTTCAACGCCGTCGTGACCAGCGAGTTGATGCGCCCGAAGAAGATCAGCGTGCTCGCGAGCGAGGAAAAATCGCGCAGGAACGCATTGCGCTCCGGATTGCTCAGCAACTGCACGATGAACTCGCTGACGGCGGCCTCGTACTCGGCGTTGGGATTGATCCACGAAGTGGAGCGCTTCGCTTCGCGCCCCGCCTTCTGCATGTATGCCTGCAGGCGCTGAATCGTCGTCTCGGTATCCAGCTCGGGAGTCCACGAGCCGGCCAGCGTCTGATACAGCAAATATTCGTCTTCGCGATTCGGCGCCGGCGCGTCGTCGACGTGGCGGCGCTTGGCGCGATTCAACTGCGACCAGCGCGACAAGTGACGTTTCCAAAGCTCCGGCAGCTCGCTCAGCACGGCGATACGAGCTCGGACATCTTCACTACGCTTGGTGTCGTGAGTGGACGTGGCGAGCATGGAATGCGGCCAGGTCTTGGCGCGCTCCAGGTTCGCCTGATGCAAGCCGCTGGAGGTGACGACAAAGCGGCTCGGATCGCCGCCGACTTCATTCAGACACACCAGCCGGTTGTAACGATAGAACGCCGTGTCCTCGACGCCCTTGGCTGTGACCGGCGCGGTGACCTGCTGAAACTTCATCGCGAATTCGAGCATCGCCTGCCGATGCGACGCCGGCCGCCCGTCCGCAGCCTCGCCGAGCAGCACCGCACGCAAGAAATCGAACACGCTGACTTCCGCACCTGTGCTGCGGCGGCGAGCCACGCCGGTCGCCCAGTGAATGATTCGTCGATCCTCGTCGCCGACGCCGCGAGGCGAAATGTATGTTCGATACACCGGGAAGCACGCGATCACTTCTCTGATCGCTTCGCGCAACGCCGCCCGCGTGAAATCCGCCGTGTGTCGATCGAGATGAGCGATGCGATCGAGCTGCGTCGCCAGCACTTCGACTTCGGCGGCCAGCGATGAGCGCATGACCAGACGTTTGCTCTCGTATGCCAGCGCTTCGAAGGTCGCTTCGTTTTCGGTGAACTGCCGATAGCGACGCGTCATGCGCGACTCTTCGTCTCCGCACACCAGCCACGTCGTCGCGAGCGCCGCGAAGTCATATCCCGTCGTTCCGTGCACCAGCCAAGACTCCGGCAGCCGCTCATGCGCGGCCAGAATCTTTTCCGTCACGACATATAACGGCCGCTCGTTCGGGCCGCCGCCGAAGCGCTGTTGCAAGCGCAGGAAATATTCTTCCGGGTCGTACAGACCGTCGGAATGATCGATGCGCAGGCCGTCGATGCTGCCGGCGTCGATCAGCTCGAAAATGAGCTTGTGCGTGGCCTCGAACACGCTCAGCTCGTTCATGCGCAGCGCCGCCAGGTCGTTGACGTCGAAGAAGCGGCGATAGTTGATCTCATCGACGGCGACGCGCCAGAAGGACAATCGGTACGCCTGCGCTTCGAGCAACGCATCGAGCGCATCGAAGCTTTCTGACTGACCCGGCGTGCCGTTGATGGTATTGACGCTGTCGTTGATGTACTGGAGCACTTCGGGGCTGCGCTCGATCAAACGCGCGAGGCGCCGCTTGTGAGCTTCCTTGTCCCGATGGCGAATCGTCACGGCATCGGTAGATGTATCGTCACGCGGCGGCAGATTGCTGAAGCTGGTGAGCAGGCTTTCGAAGTCGCCGCGATTCGGATCGTCCGCCGGCAACAGTTCTTCCGGAATCCGCTGCGAAAAGATGCGCGGGTATTCGCGTGGATCGACCGGCAAGCGGTGATCGTGATAACGAATCGCAAAGCTGCCGGCAGCGGCGTCGAATTCGAGCTGCAGCTCGCCGCGTTCGAGCACGATACCGTACGAGTCGCCCAGCACCGGCACCAGGATGCGATCTCGCATCGAGCCCCGATCCGGCCGCCAGTCGATGTCGAAATGAAATGCGCAGCGCGCCGCCGGCCCGTTCTCCAGCACGTCCAGCCACCAGACGTTGTCGTTGCCCATCACGCCGAGGTGATTGGGAACGATGTCGACGATCAACCCGAGCCCGTGTTCGTGCAGTGTCGCGACCAGGCGATCGAAATCCTCGCGCGTGCCGAGCTCCGGATTGAGCTGCGAATGATCGACCACGTCGTAGCCGTGCATGCTGCCCGGCCGCGCCTTGAGAATGGGCGAGGCGTAGACGTGGCTGATGCCCAGCTTCGCGAGATAAGGAACGATGCGTGCGGCAGCGTTGAACGTGAACTGATGATTGAACTGCAGTCGATACGTAGCGCGAGGAATTTTCGATCTGGGCGAGCTCATGACGCGGCCAGCAGCAGCCGCACTTCCCAGGCGGCGAGTTGTCGGCGGTCCGCCGCGTGCGTCGAAAACAAAATCTCGCCCTCCAGCGACTGCGCCGGCGCATCGCCCAGGTTTGCTTGCAGCACCAGCCTGCCCTTGCCAATCGTCGTCCAGCTCACCGTCAGGGCGTCGCCGTCGATGTCAAAAGCGCCGCAGCCTGCAACGATCGTTGGAATGATCGGCACGATCTTCTCGTGACGAAGCCGCAGTAACTCACGCGTGTAAGCGAGCCACTCGCGATGCGGAGAGCGCTCGCGATCCCGTGGATCGAGCTGGCTCGATACAAACGTCTGCGACGCGTTCGGATCCGGAATATTTTCTCGTCGCTGCTCGTCGGCAAACGCGCTGAACCGGGCGAACTCGTTGCGGCGTCCCTCACGAACGGCGGCGGCCAGCTCGCCCTGGTAATCGCAGAAATACAAAAACGGCTGAGTGGCGGCGTACTCCTCGCCCATGAACAGCATCGGCACCTGTGGCGACAGCAGTAAGATCGCGAGGCCCGCGCGCAGCTTCTCCGGAGTCGACAGCTGCGCCAGGCGATCGCCGAAGGCGCGATTGCCGATCTGATCGTGATTCTGCAAGAAGTTGACGAATGCAGTGGGCGGCAAAGTCCGGCTGCTTTCGCCGCGCGGCTTGCCGTCGAATTCATACATCTCGCCCTGATACGCAAATCCTTCCGCGAGCACGCGCCCGAGATGTTTTATCGGCGCATCGGCATAGCCGGCGTAATAACCGTCGCGCTCGCCGCTCAGCAGAATGTGCATGGGATGATGAAAGTCATCGTTCCATTGCGAGACGATCACCTTGCCCTTGCGGCCGAGACGACGCGCTTCGTTGTGATGATTCTCCAGCACCACGTGCACGTGACGAGTGCTGCCCGGGCCTCGCTGCACGCTGTCGACCAGCTCATCGATGAAATGAGTGTCGCCTTCGTCGAACATCGCGTGCACAGCGTCTACACGCAGGCCGTCGAAGTTGAACTCCGTCAGCCAGTACAGCGCGTTTTGAATAAAGAACTGACGCACGACCGGATGCGCGAAGTTGATAGCGCTGCCCCACGGCGTCTTGTGCGCGGATGTGAAGAACTCGGGCGCGTAGCGGTGCAGATAATTGCCCTCGGGACCGAAGTGGTTGTAGACCACATCGATCAGCACCATCAGATTGCGCTCGTGCGCGGCCTGCACGAAACGTTTCAGATCTTCGGGCCGTCCATACGTGGCATGCGGCGCATACAACAGCACGCCGTCATAGCCCCAACCGCGCCGGCCGGGAAAGGTATTGAGCGGCAGCAACTCGATCGCAGTGATTCCGAGGCTGGCGAGTTCGTCCAGTCGTGCGACCGCAGCGGCATACGTTCCTTCGCGCGTGAAGGTGCCGACGTGCAATTCATACAGAACGGCTTCGTGCCATTCGCGGCCCCGCCACGCAGGATTCGACTGATCGAATACATTGGCAGCGACGATTTCACCGGGCGCGTTGACGCCGGCGGGTTGAAAGCGCGATGCCGGATCGGGCACGTCGATTTCATCGTCGATGCGAAATCGATAGCGGGCGCCGGCAGCGACGCCCGGCGCAAAAGTTTCGAACCAACCGTTGGCTGTGGGTTTGAGCTCGCTCGATGAGCTTTCGAGGACGAGCTGGACGCGCCGCGCGGCCGGCGCCCAGATTCGAAACCGCGTGCCCTCGGCCGTGAGCTCGGGACCGAATTGAAACAAAGAATATGTGCTCACAGCGATACCGTCCGAGGCGACGCTGGGCGTCCGCACGCCCGTCAAGAACTAGTGGCTCGCCGTCATCGAATGTTCCAGGCGGGCATGTTGAGCCGCCAGGTTGATGTAATGAGGCAGCCGCGGCTCTGCTGCCACCGGCACCGGCCGGCCTGGCAGGCGCCGCAGGGTCTCGCCGACCCGATGCGGCGTACCCAGGTCGCTCCAGCCGCACGGCGGGACGCGCAACACGCATAGCGAGGATTCCCGCCCTTCCAGCAGTTCGCGGGAGAAGTCCAGTTCTGGCAAACGCGTATACATATCGACGATCGCTGGCCAGCCGGCACCCGCAGTCTTGGTCTGCAAGGCGCTGCCGACGATCACTTGCATCTCCATCACAATCGGGGCGAAGCGCGGCAGGAACAGATTTAACAGTGAGCGCGCCGAGGCCGCGATGATGAACGTGTTCCACAGTCCGCCGGCACGCACCAGCTGCGCGGCAGCGGTCAGTTCCGGCTTTTCGATGAACTGCGCAACGCCCCGGGCACCGAACGCATCCGGGGCTCCCGGCATGATGTATCCCAGCTCGCAGTCCGGCTCATCGGGGTGCAGACCGAGCAGCACCGGGCGGTCGGCCGCCTGTGCGACGTGCTTCATGGCTGCGCTGAGCGCGCCGTTCAGCACTTCTTCGTCGGCGACGTAATGATCGGACGGCAACATCAGCACCTGCGCGTCCGGATCCTGGTTCAGAATGTGCACCAATGAATACAGGATTCCGATCGCGGTCCCGCGATTGCGCGGCTGAACGATGCGGTTGGCGGCCGGCAGTTGCGTAATCGCATCGATAGTCGACCACCATTGGTGATGCTGTTGAGCGACAATAGCGCAGACACGATCGGCGGCGACCTGGGATTGGGCACGACGAATGGCGTCTTCGAGCAGCGACTGCCCACCATGCAACGAGCAGTACTGCTTCGGGACCGGAGTGCCGCACGGCTGGGTCGTCAACGCGCGTAACCGACTGCCTTCACCCGCTGCCAGAATTAAAGCCCATTTATGATCTTTGTTAACATCCATGACATCCCGGGCACGCGACGCGTCGGACATGCTGGGTCTCCGATAAAAATGCAGTGGAAATACTGTGGCTGGTAGAGTGGCGATGTTGTGGTTATGCCACCAACTAACATCGCAGCGTGTAATCCGCGGCGAACGCACCGGGTTCCGCGATCACGGTGAAATCTGGAACTGGGTCGCAGGTTAATGCGTAGACCAGGGACCTGAAGCTTCCAAAGCGCTTGCTCGAGCGACTAGCGAATCGGGTTTCCTCCGCGTTAACCCGCCCCCATCCGTGCATGGGTCAGTGACTGCCAACAGCGGCTTTTGAACAGGAACGATCGGCTTTCGGATGAATTCAGGCGAGACCAAGCTTCGGGGCGGCAACGCTCCCTCCCTCCTGCGGTCGAGACCTTCATTGGGGTCGCAGAGAATCGTGCGCCGCTACTGGTTGTCGATGCTGGCGATCACGTTCTCGTGCGTGGCCGGCGCGGCATCGACCAAACCGATGACGGACGCGGCGGCGCGCATCGGTCGTTATCGATTCGCACCCGCCACAGTGGTCGACCTGGCGAAGCGCACGGCCGGCGCCGCGTTCGTCCAGCGCAAGCTCGACGGCAGCCCAGCGCTGCAACAGATGAGCTACGACCAGTATCGCGACATTCGTTTCAAACCCGAGGCGGCGATCTGGCGTAACGAGCAGGTGCCGTTCCGGCTCGAACTGCTGCCGGCCGGATTTCTGTTCCAGCAGCCGGTCAAGGTGTCGGTGGTCGAGAACGGCATCGCCAGCGACCTGGCCGGCTCGCCGAGCATGTTCTGGTTCGGCCCGCACGTGCCGAAGTCGCTGCAGAGCCAGGAGCTGCCGCTGTCCGGCTTCCGGGTGCGCACCCTGCTCAACTCGCGCTCGGTGTGGGATGAGTTCGTGGTGTTCCAGGGCGCTTCTTATTTCCGGGCCGTGCCGCGCGGCGGTCAATATGGATTGTCGGCTCGCGGCCTCGCGATTCGCACGGCGCATGCAGCCGGCGAGGAGTTCCCCGCTTTCACGCAGTTCTGGGTCGAGCGGCCCGGCACCAACACTTCGGCTGTCATCGTGCATGCGACGCTCGACAGCCCGTCGACGACCGGTGCGTATCGGTTCTCCATCACGCCCGGCAACGAAACGGTCATGGAAGTGGACGTGACGCTGTTCCCGCGCGTGGACCTGGACAACGTCGGCATCGCGCCGCTGACTTCAATGTTTCTGTTCGATGAATCCGAACGCACGCGCATCGACGACTTCCGCGATGAAGTGCACGACTCGGATGGTCTGCAGGTGGTCACCGCGTCGGGCGAGCGCCTGTGGCGGCCGCTGCGCAATCCGACCCAGTTGCAAGTTTCCGGTTTCACTTCGGACGCGCCGCGCGGCTTCGGCCTGGTGCAGCGGTCCCGCCGCATGAGCGACTACCGTGACTTCGAAGCCAAATATGAGCTGCGGCCGAGCGCGTGGATCGAACCGACCAGCGACTGGGGCAAGGGCTCGGTGGACCTGGTGGAGATTCCGACCGAGAACGAAACCAACGACAACGTCGTCGCCTTCTTCCGACCTCACTATGTATTGAAGGCCGGCAAGCCCTGGCACGCGTCGTATCGAATCCGTTGGAACAACACGCCGCGAATCACGCCCGCAATGGGCCGCGCCACCGCCACTCGATCCGGACCGACCTACGATGGCAAGCGTCGTATCTTCGTAGTCGACTTCGCCGGTGCCGGGCGTACCATCGACGGCCTGACCATGGACGCGGGCGCGTCCACCGGCAAATTGTCCAACCTTACGATGCAGCCGAATCCCCTGACCAAAGGCGTGCGTGCGAGCTTCGAGCTCGATCCCGCGGGCGCGAACCTGGTCGAGCTGAGATTACGTCTGCTGCGCGCCAACCGACCCATCACGGAGACCTGGCTATATCGATGGACGGCCAGCTGAAATCCCCCGCGTCTCAAACCGAAAACCGCGACGTCGTGCGCGGCGGAATGCCTTTCGAGCGGCCGATCGATATGCCGGTGCAGGACTTGCGTCATGCGCCGCAGGTCGTGCGTGCGTTGGGCCCGGCACCGTCGCGAGTAATATTTGCACGCGCGCTCGCGATCCTCGGCACGCTCGGCATCACCGGTTACGGTGTGTACGAAATGCTCGGCATCGTCGAATTCGGTCGCATGACGGTCCTGCAGGGTGTGATGATTTTTTTCTTCACCATCACGCTCGCCTGGATCGCATTCTCCGCCGCCTCGGCGATCACCGGCCTGCTGGTCCCGCTGTACAAGCCAAAAACCCAAGCGGCACTGGCGGGCTCGCGCACCGCATTGCTGATGCCGATTTATAACGAGGATCCGTCGCACACCACTTCGGCGCTGCAGGCGATGGCCGAAGCGCTGGCGCAGACCGGCGCCGCTCAACATTTCGAAATCGTCATCATCTCCGACTCGACCCAGGTCGATCCGTGGATCAACGAATCGCTCGCGGTCGATCGGCTGCGACGCGAGCTGCGCGACGTCATGCCGGTGTGGTACCGCCGGCGCTGGCACAACACCGGCCGCAAAGCCGGCAACGTCGAAGAGTTCGTGAAGCGCTGGGGCGGCCGCTACGACTACATGATCGTGCTCGACGCCGACAGCTTGATGTCAGCGGAAACGCTGGTCGAGCTCGTGCGCCGCATGCAGGGCGATGCGCACCTGGGCATCCTGCAGACCGTGCCGATGCTGCATGGTCATTACAGTTTGTTTTCACGCATCCAGCAGTTCGCCGGACGCGTGTACGGCGGCATCATCGCTCGCGGCGTGGCGGCGTGGTCCGGCAACGAGGGCAACTATTGGGGTCACAACGCGATCATTCGCGTCGCTGCGTTTGCCGAGGCTTGCGGCATGCCGCAGCTGCCGGGCCGCAAACCGTTCGGCGGTCACGTGTTGTCGCATGACTTCGTGGAAGCGGCGCTGATGCGTCGTGCCGGCTGGAAGGTGCGCATGGCGCCGGACCTCGACGGCTCGTGGGAAGAAAGCCCGCCCTCGCTCATCGACGTGGCCGTGCGCGATCGCCGCTGGGCCCAGGGCAACTTGCAACATACCAAGATCATCGGCGCCGACGGGCTGTCGACCGTGAGCCGCGGTCACTTCTTCATCGGCATCATGAGTTATCTGTCGTCGCCGCTGTGGCTGATGCTGCTGGTCGTCGGCTTTGCGCTGACATTGCAGGCGACGCTGATTCGTCCGGAATATTTCAGCCACACGTTTCAATTGTTTCCCGACTGGCCGAAGTTCGATGCCGAGCGCATGACCGACCTGTTCATCTTCACCATGATCGTGCTGTTCACGCCCAAGGTGCTCGGCATGCTGCGCTCGATCTTCAACAACAAAGTTCGCAAGGGCTGTGGCGGCGCGCTGGGCATCCTGTTGAGCACCGTGGTGGAAACAATCCTGTCCGCCTTGTATGCGCCCATCATGATGGTGGTACAGACCCAGCATGTGATCGAAATTCTCACCGGCCGCGATTCGGGGTGGAATGCTCAGCGCCGTCGCACCGATGCCACGGCATGGAGCGAAGCTGCGCGCATTCATTGGGTTCACGGCGTGATCGGCGTGCTCACCGGCGTCATCGCTTACCTGATCTCACCGACACTGCTGCTGTGGTTGACGCCGACGCTGGGCGGCCTGCTGCTGGCAATTCCGCTGTCGAAGATGAGCGGCAGCGTGCTGGTCGGCAAGCTGATGCATACGCTCGGCATCCTGCGCACGCCGGAAGAGAAACATGCGCCGTGGGTAATCCAGCGACGCGACGAATTGCTGGCAGCGGCCAAAGAGCCGGCACGCGACGCGTTGCGATATCTCGCCGCCGACCGCCAGGCGCGTTATGCGCACGTCACCGGCAACATGCCGCGCCCTGCTGAAACTCGCGGTCACCCCGATCCGCATCGTTTGACGGCGGAACAAAAAGTTCACGACGCCACCACGCTCACCGAAGCGCTGACGTGGCTCGGCCCCGCCGAAAAAGTTCACGTCGCCGGCGATCCGCGCCTGCTCGAACGCCTCGCAGAGCTGCCTGAAACCTGATCTTCGCTTGCTGATATTCGGGTGGCCTGCGGTCGGTGCGCAGGAACTTCGCCAAGTTGCAACTCATTGCGTGCATGAGCCAGCCACTTAGGAACGAGGAGCAAGCCATGGCACGTGCCACCCACTCAACCCGCTCGACCGACGCGCCGCTCGATGCGATCGCGTTGCTCAAGCAGGATCATCGCGCGGTCGAAGCGTTGTTCGAGGAATTCGAAGACGCCGACGAGAGCGAGCAGTCCGAGCTCGCGACGCGCATCTGTCAGATGTTGACCGTCCACACGCAGATCGAAGAGGAATATCTGTATCCGCAGGCCAAGGATGCGTTCGGCGAGGAAGACGACGAGAAAGTGTACGAGGCCGAGATCGAGCACGGCTCCGCCAAGGAGCTGATTGCGAAGATCGAGGCGTCCACCCCCGAGGACCCGCACTTCAAGCCGCTGATGAAGGTGCTGAGCGAATACGTCAAGCACCACGTCAAGGAAGAGGAAAAGGAAATGTTTCCGAGCCTGAAGGAAACCGAGCTGGACTTGAAAGAGCTCGGCAGCCAGCTGGCACATCGCAAGATGGAGCTGATGGAGCAGATGGGCATCGAGGCCGAGGAAACGCCGGCGCCGCAACGCAAGCGCTCGTCCGGATCGCGCTCCAGCCGCACGTCTTCATCGAAGCGTCGCCAGGCGCGTGCCGGCAGCCGCAGCAAGTCGGCACGGGGTTCGTCGAGCCGCGCTCGTCATTGATGTGAGTAATAGCGGCGATGACCTCGGTGTCATCGCCGCTGTCGGCAAATTGCTCGCTGGAACCTTTTGCTCACATCGAATATTGATGGATGCTCGAACGTTTCAGCGGAGATGATCATGGCCAGTCGTTCCTCAGGTTCTTCCCCTCGTTCCAAAAAGAAAGGCACGCCGACACTGCCGCCGGTCACGACGGTGACGAACGAGGAACAGAAGCTGGCGGACCCGGAAGCCGCCGAACGAGATCGCGCCGCCGATGGCGTGGTGGGCGAAGTGCGCAGCGACGTCGAGATCACCAAATCGAACCTGCAGCAGCGCGACCTGCCCTCGCTGTCCGAAAATCGTGAAGCGAGAATTGCTGAACGCGCCTACTGGCGAGCCGAGCGCCGCGGTTTCGAACCGGGCCACGAGCTCGAAGACTGGCTGCACGCCGAGCGCGAGATCGACAGTCAGAAATAACTGACCGACGCCTTATACTGCCTGTTCACCCAGGCAGACTGAGGACGGTTATGTCATCGTTGGCGACGCGCACGCGCATCCTGCAGGCAGAAGATCGGCAGCGATGGGATGAGCTGTGGGGTCAGTACCTGAAGTTCTACGAGCAGGAACTGCCGCAGTCGACGACCGACCTTACGTGGCGGCGCCTGCTGGAGCGCAAGGAATTGTTCGGGTTGGCGGCGCTCGATCACGAACAGCGGATGACTGGCTTCGTCCATTATCACTTTCATCTGTCGACGTGGTCTCCAGGCGGTTACTGCTACCTCGAAGATTTGTTCGTCGATCCGCTCGCGCGCGGTCGTGGTGCCGGTCGCGCGCTGATCGAAGCCGTGTACCGGGCTGCAGATGAACGCGGTGTCGCGCGGGTGTACTGGCACACCGAGAATACAAATGCGCGTGCCCAGATTCTGTACAACCAGGTCGGCTACCTGACGTCGTTTCTGCAGTTCCGCCGTCGACCGCAAGAAGTGTGAAGCGGATCTTGTTTGCTATGTAAGGTCGAGCGGAACTTTTTACCCGCGCCAGTCATTCAGTCGCGCATAAAATAAGCTCCATGAGCGCGGATGGTGTCAGCGGTTTCTACATCCGATCTCAACCTCGATCTCTGCGCGCAAGAACCTATCCGCATTCCGGGAAGCATTCAGCCGCACGGGACACTCGTGGTTGTGGATCCCGAGAGTCAGCAGATCGTGCAGGCGAGTGCCAACGCCTCGGCACTACTCGGCAACGATCGTCATGCGGCCGTGCTCGGCCGGTCGCTGCGTGACCTGATCGGCAGCGCCGCTGAACGTCAGATCACCGCGTGGCTGCGCAATCCGGACAGCCCTTACCTGAGAACACTGGAGATCAATGGCGAGCGCCTGCAGGTGCTCGGCCACCAAACGCCCCAGGGCATCATTCTGGAGTTCGAGCAGCCGCCGGCGTCTGAAGGCGAAACGCTCGAAGCCTATTACCCGCGCATCGGCCGCTTCATGGAAGACGTGCCGGAGTACGAAGATGTCGGTGAGCTTTGTTCCGCCGCCGCGCGCGAGTTCCGGCAGATCAGCGGTTTCAATCGCGTGCTGATCTATCGTTTCGACGAGCACTGGAACGGCGAAGTGCTCGCCGAAGACAGCGACGGCGTGCTGCCCTCCTATCTCGGCCTGCGCTTCCCGGCCAGCGACATTCCGGCGCAGGCGCGCGAGTTGTATCGATTGAACCGGCTGCGGATCATTCCGGACGCGAACTACGAGCCGGTGCCGCTGGTGCCCGCGTTTCATCCGCGCGATGGCCAGCCGCTCGATCTGAGTTTCGCCGCGCTCCGCAGCGTCTCGCCGATTCACCTGCAATACATGCGGAATATGGGCACGCTCGCGTCGATGTCCATTTCGGTGCTGATGGACGGCAAGCTGTGGGCCTCGTTTCCTGTCACAACGGCACGCCCCGGCGAGTGAACGCGCAGGCTCGCACCGCCTGCGATCTGCTCGGCAAAGTTCTGTCACAACACATTGGCGGCCGCGAGCGCGGCTCGTACGCAGCCAAGCGCATCGAGCTCAAGCGCATTGAAAGTGAATTGCTCACGCAGATCGCGGGCAGCGAATCGTTTCAAAGCGGCCTGGCGGCGCACGGCCGTGCCTGGCTGGCGCTGACCGAAGCCACGGGTGCAGCCGTACTTCACGATGATGGCATCTATACCGTCGGCGTCTCGCCGCCCGCCGCTCGCCTGCGAATGCTCACCGAAAAGTTACAAGCGCAGGGCGTCGAGTCCTTTGCAACCGACAGCCTGGCGGTGCAATGGCCGGAGTTCGCCGACCTGGCCGAAGTCGCGAGCGGCGTGCTGGCGATCTCCATCTCACAACTTCATCCCAGCTACATCTTCTGGTTCCGCCCCGAAGTGGGGCGAACGGTGCTGTGGGCCGGCGATCCGCGCAAAGCGAACGAGGCCGCGCACGAGCGCTTGCATCCCCGCAGCTCGTTCGCGAGTTGGAAAGAGCAAGTCAAAGGCCGCGCCCTGCCCTGGTCGCAGGCGGAGATCGACAGCGCGCTCGACTTTCGGACCGCCATCATCAACTTCGTGCTTCGTCGTGCCGAAGAGCGCGCCGAGCTGACCAGCCAGCTGCAGCGTTCGAACAAAGAGCTCGAATCGTTCTCTTATTCCGTCAGCCACGATCTGCGCGCACCGTTCCGGCACATCGTCGGCTACACGCAGCTGCTGCACGAACGTGAGAAGTCACTGAGCGATCAGTCGCGGCATTACCTGGACAGCATCAATGAAGCAGCCGCATCGGCGGGCCAGCTGGTCGACGATTTGCTGAGCTTCTCGCAGCTGGGACGCACGACGCTCGCGGTCTCGCCGGTGGATATGCACAAGCTCATCCAGGAAATCGTGCGCTCGGTCGAACCCGACATTCGTGGGCGGCAGATCGAATGGCGCGTCCAGCCGCTGCCGCCGACCACGGGCGATGCCGGCCTGCTGCGGCAGGCGCTCTACAACCTGGTCGACAACGCGCTGAAATACACGCGCGATCGCTCGCCTGCGATCGTCGAGATCAGCGGCGAGCAGACCCGCACCGAATGCATTTATATCGTGCGCGACAACGGCGTCGGCTTCGACATGGCGTACGTGCACAAGCTGTTCGGCGTGTTCCAGCGCCTGCATCGCATGGAGGAGTTCGTCGGCACCGGCATCGGCCTCGCGCTCACCCGCCGCATCATCGAACGCCACGGCGGCTGGATCGAAGCCCACGGGATCTTGAACGAAGGCGCCGAGTTCCGTTTTGCCCTGCCTCGAAGAGGAGACAGTGTCGATGGCTGATCTGCGACCCATTCTGCTGGTCGAAGACAACCTCAAGGATGTCGAGCTCACACTCGCGGCGCTCGCGAAGTGCCAGCTGGCGAACGACATCGTCGTCGCCCGCGACGGTGCCGAGGCGCTGGAATATTTGTATTGCCGCGGCCGTTACAAGGATCGCCTGCCCGGCGATCCGGCCGTGGTGCTGCTCGATTTGAAACTGCCCAAGGTCGACGGCCTCGAAGTGCTGGCGAAAATCAAATCGGACCAGCTCACGCGTTCCATTCCGATGGTCATGCTCACCTCCTCGCGCGAGGAGTCCGACCTGGTGCGCAGCTACGAACTGGGCGTCAACGCATTCGTCGTCAAGCCGGTCGACTTCAACCGGTTCTTCGAAGCCATCCAGGACTTGGGCATGTTCTGGGGCGTGCTCAATGAAACTCCGCCGCGCGGCGGCGGCAATCGGAGCACGAAGTAAATGGCCGCCCAGATCGCACCGCGCAGCCAGGCACTCGTTCGCGTCCTGTTGTTGGAAGACAGCGAGATCGATACCGAGCTCGCGATCACGCATCTATCCAAAGCGGAGACGCCCACCAGCGTGACGCGCGTCGCCAAACGCGACGAGTTCCTGAGCGAGCTCGCAAGCGGCGAGTACGACGTGGTGCTCGCCGATTATTCCCTGCCCGATTTCGACGGGCTCGCGGCGCTGGACATCGTGCGCGAACGCTGTCCGGACATGCCTTTCATTTTCGTCTCTGGCGTGGTCGGCGAAGAATTCGCCATCAACGCGCTGCGCCGTGGCGCCACCGACTACGTGATGAAACGCGGGCTGAGCCGCCTGCCCGCCGCCGTCGATCGCGCCTTCGCCGAAACTCGCGAGCGGCAGGAGCGCATGCGTGCCGAAGAAGCCTTGCGAATCAGCGAGACCAGTGCGCAGCTCGCGATGGAAACCGCCGGCCTCGGCCGTTGGGCGCTGGATCCGCAGACGCTCGCGATGGACTGCGATACGCGCTGCCGGGAACTGTTCGGTTGGGCGCCGGATGCCGTCATCACCAAAGAAACATTGTTGAGAAGTTGCCGCAGCGAAGATCGTCGCCGCCTCGAGGCGATCGTCGATGACGCACTCAGCGCCGCGAACCCGGGCCGCATCACCATCGAGTTTCGAATCCCTGGCGACAGCCCCGATGCGCCGGAGCGCTGGCTGTCGCTGTCCGGCCGAACGTTCTTCGACGGCGACACCTGCTCGCGCCTGATCGGCATCGTCAACGACATCACCGAACGCAAGCTCGCCGAAACCGCGCTCCACGACTTGAATCAAACATTGACGCTGCGAGTTGCGCGCAAGACGGCGGAGCGCGATCACTTGTGGCAGCTGTCGCAGGATCTGTTCGCGGTAATGTCGCCGGCAGGTGCGCTCATCGAAGTGAACCCGGCGTGGCAGACGACGCTGGGCTATCGCGCCGACGAAGTCATCGGCCAGCTGTTCTGGAAGCTGGCGCACCCCGAGGACGCTGAGGTCGTGATGCAAGCCGTGTCGCAGGCCTCGCAGGAAAAACTGCGCCCGTTCGAGTGCCGCTTCAATTGCAGCGATGGCGAGACGCGCTGGCTGTCGTGGTCATCGGCGCCAGGCCACGGTTGTATCTACGCGATCGGACGCGACATCACCGAGGACAAAGCAGCGCAGGCGCAGCTCGAACAGGCGCAGGAGGCTTTGCGCCAGGCGCAGAAGATGGAAGCAGTCGGTCAGCTCACCGGCGGACTGGCGCACGACTTCAACAACCTGCTGCAGATCATCGTCGGCAACATCGAAACGTTACAACGCAAGCTGCCGCCCGACCTGCAACGCATGCGTCGCGCGGCCGATCACGCGATGGCCGGTGCGCGTCGCGCGACCAATCTCACTCAACATCTGCTGGCGTTCTCTCGCAAGCAGCCGCTGAATCCTCGGCCGGTCGCGGTGAACCGGCTGGTGCTCAGCATGTCGCAGATGTTGCAGAGAACGCTCGGCGAGCTGATTGAAATCGAAACCTCGCTGGCGCCGGAGCTGCGTCACGTCGAAATCGACAGCAATCAATTGGAGATCGCGCTGCTGAACCTCGCCGTCAACGCGCGCGATGCGATGCCTGAAGGCGGCAAGCTGCGCATCCAAACATCGAACGTCGACCTGAGGGCCGATGGGCAAGCGGCGACAGAGAATCTGCCTCGCGGCGAATACGTCGTCATCGATGTGAGCGACACGGGCATCGGCATGTCGCCCGAGGTGCTGGCGCGCGCGTTCGAACCTTTCTTCACCACCAAGAGCGTCGGTCATGGCACCGGCCTGGGCTTGTCGCAGGTGTATGGATTCGTGCGCCAGTCGGGCGGACAAGTGCGCATCTCTTCCACCGACGGTGCGGGCACCACCGTACGGATATATCTACCCGCGGCGCGGCCCGATGCCGAGGTGCCCGAACACGAACGGCAATCCGGAACGGCGGCGCTGGCCCGGCGCGAATCGATTCTGGTGGTCGAGGACGACGCCGATGTACGCGCTTTTACCGTCGAGACGGTGCGCGAGCTTGGCTACGATGTGCTCGAAGCGCGCGATGGGAACAGCGCCTTGAATGTTTTGAGACAAACGCCCGGCAAGATCGATCTGTTGTTCACCGATGTCGTGCTTCCGGGCGGCATCAACGGGCAGCAGCTGGTGCAACAGGCGCTGGAGCTGCACCCGCATTTGAAAGTGCTGTTCGCCACCGGTTATGCACGTGACGTGATCGTGCATCACGGGCGGCTCGACCCGGGCGTGCAGCTGATCACCAAACCTTTTGCTTTCGAAGATCTGGCCGCGCGACTGCGCAGCGTGCTGGACGGTCAGGACTCATCGCGACATGCCAATTGAAGAGACGCCCGCGGCCGAAGCTCATGCCTTCAGTCGCCGCAACTCCCTGCGCGGCGCCACCGATCATCTGCATCGGGACCTGGATCGCATCGTTGCCAGTTTCAAGCTCACCGATGTGACTCACTACCGGCGCTTCCTGCAGGCGAGTGCCGCAACGTTGATCGCGATCGAGCACCTGCTCGAAAACGCGGGAGTGACGCAGTTGCTGCCGGACTGGGCGGAACGCAGCCGGCGCGAACCCATCCTTGCGGATCTGCAAAGCCTCAATTCTCAAGCCCAGCCGCTCGCGCTGCGCCGGACCGCGCCGACGCCCGCCGAAGTGTTTGGAATTTTGTATGTGCTCGAAGGCTCGCGCCTCGGCGCCCGCGTGCTGCTCGACCAGGTGCTGGCCAGCACCGACGAGAGCGTACGCAACGCCAGCGCCTATCTGCGGCACGGCCAGGGGCCGGCGAATCTATGGCGCAGCTTTTTGCAGCACCTGGAAACGCACGAGGCGGCGGACGATCAGACCCAGACCGTTTCCGGCGCGGTGTATGCCTTCACCATGTTCATCCGGGCCTTCAGCCAGGCCGCCGCCGAGCTGGGCCACCGGACCGCGCCCGCCGCCTGAGCACACCTGGCGCGCACAAAGAAATTTTTTCAAACAGCCGGGAACCTTCGGATTGCGCGGCGCGTACTGCCCCAATTGGGCCTGCGGGTGGCCCAGCAACGATTGAACCCAAGGCTCCGCAGCGAGCCTCCTTCGAGCTCTCATACCTAAAGATCGCGCCTCCACCGCGAGGCCCACACAGGAGTTGCGGATGAACCGACTGGCAAGTCGGCTGCCGGCGATTGTCGAGCAGCACCAACAAGAAATCCTCACCGAGTGGGTCAAATCGCAACTGGAGTCCGGCGCCTGGCGGGCTGGCCGGCTGCAGGAGTCGCAGCTCCGGGATGAATCGCAACGGTTCCTGGGCCTGTTCGCGAGCACACTGCGAAGCTCCGGCAGCCTCGACACCCGCGCCCAGGCGTGGTCGGAGGTCCGGGACTTCCTCGCCGATCTGTCCCGCAGCCGCGCGGCGCAGGGTTTCTCGCCGTCGCAGGTTGCAACATTCGTCTTCTCGCTCAAGCAGCCGTTGTTCGCGCGGCTGCGTGCAAGCCTCGGCAACGAAGCGGAAGCGCTGGCGGACAGCCTTTGGGAAACAACCATGCTGCTGGACGCGCTGGGCCTGTACACCACCGAGATCTATCAACAGGCGCGCGAGTCGGTTATTTCACGCCAGCAGGAAGAGCTCATCGAGCTGTCGACGCCCGTGGTCGAGCTGTGGCCCGGCATCCTGGCGCTGCCGCTGATCGGCACGCTCGACAGCGAACGCACCCAGGTCGTGATGGAAACATTGCTGCAACGGCTGGTCGCCACCGGTTCGAGCATTGCCGTCATCGACATCACCGGCGTGCCGATGGTGGACACGCTGGTCGCACAACATTTGTTGAAGACTGTGTCGGCCGCACAGCTGATGGGCGCCGATTGCATCATCAGCGGCATCCGCCCGCAGATCGCGCAGACCATCGTGCACCTCGGCATCGACCTGTCGGCAGTCGCCACCAAGGCCAGCTTGTCGGATGCATTCGCGCTGGCGCTCAAGCGCCGCGGCCTGTCGGTGGTTTCCGCTTCGGGCGCGGCAGCTTCGGTCCGAGGGTAAGCGCGTGGATCGCGTACCGATTCTTCGCATCGGCGACTGCCTGCTGGTAACCGTGCAGATCGACATGCACGACGAGCTCGCGATGGCCCTGCAGGACGATCTCACCAACAAGATCGTGGACGCCAAGGCTCGCGGCGTGCTGATCGATATCTCGGCGCTGGAGATGGTCGATTCATTCATCGGCCGCATGCTCGGCAATCTCGCAGCCATGTCGCGCATCCTCGCTGCGCAAACAGTTGTCGTGGGCATGCAGCCCGCGGTTGCCATCACCCTGGTCGAGCTGGGCCTGTCGCTGCCCGGCATTCGCACGGCCTTGAACGTCGATGCCGGACTCGCCCTGCTCCGCAAAGTGCTCGATCGCGACGATCCAGGCCATGTCGATTGAACCAGCGACGCTGCCGGTGCGTTCCGGCGAGGACGTGGTCAAGGTCCGTCAAGCGGTGCGCAGTATGGCCATGGATCTTGGCTTCAGCCTGGTCGATCAAACCAAGGTGATTACCGCAGCCAGCGAACTGGCACGCAACACCCTCACCTACGGCGGCGGCGGCGAAGTCCGCATCGAGCGCCTGATGCAAGGGCCGAAGCGGATGGGCGTGCGCCTCACTTTCGAGGACCGCGGCCCGGGAATCTCCAACATCGAGCTGGCGTTGACCGATGGCTATACAACGGGCACGGGATTGGGCCTGGGCCTGAACGGCGCGCGCAAGCTCTCTCATGAATTCGATATCTGGTCACAGCCCGGCGTGGGCACTCGCGTGACCATCACGCGTTGGAAATAAATGCAGCAGTTTTCGATCGGCGATGTGAGCGAGGTGGCGCCAGCCCGGCGCGGCATCGTCGCACTCGCCAGCGAGGTCGGGTTCAACACCGAGGACGCCGGCCGCGCCGCATTGGTCGCCACCGAGATCGGCACCAACCTGGTGAAGCACGGCGGCGGCGGCGAGCTCATCGTCAAACAAATCAACGACGGCACTCGCCGCGGCATCGAGCTGCTGGGCCTGGATAAGGGCTCGGGCATGGCGGATGTCGGTAAATGCCTGCGCGATGGTTATTCCACCAGCGGCAGTCCCGGCACCGGGCTCGGCGCGATGGAACGGCTGTCGCAGCGCTTCGAGATATTTTCGCGCGCCGGCCTGGGCACCGCGGTGCTGGCGCAATTGTGGCCGGATTCGCGCCAACCCTCGCCGCAGCGTTTGGAAATCGGCGATGTGGTGATTCCCAAGCCTGGCGAAACTTACTGCGGCGACGCCTGGTGTCATGCCGAGCGCGTCGAAGGCGTGCTGGTGTTGGGCATCGACGGCCTCGGCCACGGCATGGCCGCGTCGCAAGCGGCACATGAAGCTTGTCGAGTGTTCGAAACGGAAAAGCATCGGCCGGCGATACGTATCATGCAGAGCATGCACGAAGCGCTGCGTCCGACGCGCGGCGCCGCGGCCACGTTGTTGGAAATCGATTGGGACGGGGGCCGCGCGACCAGCGTTGCGGTCGGCAACGTTCAGGCCGCGCTCGTCCACGGCACCGAGGTCAAGCGCATTGCCGCTGACAACGGCATTGTCGGTCATGTGATATCGCGACCGCGCGAGCTCGTTCATGAATGCCGGCCGGACACGGTGGTGATCCTGCATTCCGACGGGCTCACCGCCAACTGGCACCTGGATCGCTATCCAGGGTTGATGCAACACCATCCGGCATTGATCGCCGGCGTGTTGTATCGGGATTGCCGACGGGGCCGCGACGATTCTTTGATTGTTGTGATTCGACGGACTGTGTCATGAACCGTTCGCTGTTACGACTCGAGCTCGCCCAGGATCGTGACATCGTCACTGCCCGTCAGCGCGCACGACAAGTGAGTGCGCTGCTCGGCTTCGATCCACAGGACCAGGTGCGCATCGCCACCGCTGTTTCGGAGCTGGCGCGCAATGCCATTCGTCACGGCGGCGGCGGCACGATCGAATTCGCGTTGACGACCACGCCGCAGGCTTTGCTGCAGATTGTGATCAGCGATCGCGGCCCGGGCATTGCCGATCTCGACGACGCCATGCGCGAGCCGCTCAGCGGCGAGCTGAAGCTCGGGCTGGTCGCGGCGCGACGCTTGATGGACAGCTTCGATGTTTATTCCGGCAAAGGCTGCGGCACGACCATCACGCTCGGCAAATATCTGCCGCGTCGTGGTGAACACTTCAACAGCAGCCGAGTGACCGCGATTGCCACCGAGCTGTCGGCGCATGGCACGGTTGACGCTGCCACCGAACTCCAGCAGCAGAACCAGGAGCTGTTGCGCAGCCTGGAAGAGCTGCGCATCCGCAAGGAAGAGCTCGCGCGCCTGAATGCCGAGCTGGAAGATACAAATCGCGGCGTGATGGCGCTGTACGCGGAGCTGGAAGAGCGCGCAGCTCATCTTCGCGTCGCGGACGAAACCAAGACCCGCTTCCTGTCGGCCGCGAGCCACGAATTTCGCACGCCGGTGAATTCCATCCTGGCGCTGTCCAACATCCTGCTGCATCGACTGGACGGCGATCTCACCGCCGAGCAGGAGAAACAAGTCAGCTACATCCGCCAGGCCGCCGAGCAGCTCGCAACCATGGTCGACGACCTGCTGGACCTGCGCAAAGTCGAGTCCGGCAAGCTGCAGCTGCGCCTGGAAACATTCACCGTCGCCGACCTGTTCGGCGCGCTGCGCGGCATGTTCAAGCCGCTGAGCGTCAAAGATTCGGTGACTTTGATTTTCGAAGAAGGCGTCGGCCTGCCGGAGCTGCACACCGACCAGGGCAAGGTCTCGCAGATCCTGCGCAACCTGATTTCCAATGCATTGAAGTTCACCGAGGCCGGCACGGTGCGCGTGTCCGCGAAGCTCGCGGCCGACACGGACGTGATCGTGATCTCGGTGGCCGACACCGGCGTCGGCATCGCGCGCGAACATCATCGCCGCGTGTTCGAAGAATTCTCGCAGGTGGAGAACCCGCTGCAAAAAGCCGTCAAAGGCACCGGCCTCGGCCTGCCGTTGTCACAACGGCTTGCGGGCCTGCTCGGCGGCAGCATCGACCTCGACAGCGAGCTCGGCAAAGGGTCGGTGTTCTCGCTGGCGATTCCGTTGCGGCTGGGCACTGCGGCGACACACAGCGCTGCCGCTCACTCCTCACGGCGAAATACGCAGCGCGTGCTGATCGTGGACGACAGCGAAGTCGAGCGTTACGCGCTGCGCCAGTTTCTTTCCAGCGGTTTGTATGAAGTCATCGAAGCCCAGGGCGGCTACGAAGGGCTGCGGCTTGCACGCCAGTCGCATCCCGATGTGATATTCCTCGATCTCGCGATGCCGGACATCCACGGGTTGGAAGTGCTCAAGATGCTCAAGGCCATCGACGAGACTCGCGCCATTCCCGTCATCCTGTTCACGTCGCAGCGTCGGGACGACATCGATCAACAACAGGCGGCCGCCGCGCACGCCTTGTTATTAAAAAGCGAGCTGTCGCGCGAATCGGTCGCAGCAGTGATCCGGCGTGTCAGCACTACGGGAGACATGCAACATGCAACCCACGCCTGAGCCCAGGAATGAATCGATACTGGTCGTAAACGACAACGAAGCCGGCCGTTACGCCACCACCCGCATTCTCGCCCGCGCCGGTTTCCAGACCCTGGAAGCGAAGACCGGCGAGGAAGGATTGCGCCTGGCGCGCAGCGCCTTGCCGCTGCTGATCGTGCTCGACGTCAATCTGCCCGATATCAGCGGCGTCGAAGTGTGTCGCCAGCTCAAGGCCGATCCGAAGACCGCCACCATCATGGTGCTGCAGGTCTCGGCGACCAACGTGCAGCTCGCCGATCGCGTCAACGCCCTGTCCGCCGGCGCAGACAGTTTTTTGATCGATCCGGTCGAGCCTGAAGAACTGGAGGCCGTAATTCGAGCACTGCTTCGCCTGCAGCGGAGCGAATCGCAATTACGCCGCACGCTCGCCGAGCGCGAGCTGCTGCTGCGGGAAGTGAATCATCGCGTGAAAAACAGCCTGCAGCTGGTGCTCAGCATGTTGAGCCTGCAGTCCGCCGAGTTCCGCGAGAGCGGCGCGAAAGAATTGTTTGCAAAAGCGATCGCGCGCGTGACGGCCATCGCATCGATTCACGAGCGTTTGTATCAGGATAACGATCCGCTGACGCTGGACATGCAGGCGTATCTCAACGGCCTGTGTGCCGAGCTCGAACGCGCCGGCATCGGCGACGAACGCCAGGCGCAGTTGAAATCGGAGGTCGAGTCGATGCGGCTGCCGACCGAGAACGGCGTGTCGCTGGCGCTGATCGTCAACGAGCTGGTGATGAATTCATTGAAACACGGCCGTCCGACCGCCCGCTCCGCGGTCATCAACGTCCGCCTGCGGCACGTGGATGCCGATCACGCGCGCCTGACGGTGAGCGACAACGGGCCGGGCATGGGATCGAAGGGCAAGCCGCCCACGGGCCTGGGCACCCGCCTGATCAGCATGCTGGTCCGGCAGCTCAATGGGCATCTGAACATCGAGGATTCCGCCGATGGTTTTGCCACGCACGTTACCTTTCCGCTGCGGCCGCCAGTGACATGGGGGCCGGGGTCCTGATCGTCGAAGACCAGGTGCTCATCGCCATCCACCTGTCGGACCTGGTGGAAGAGGCGGGGCATCGGGTCAGCGCGATAGCGCACGACACCGCCGCCGCGATGGCCGCGGCCGCGCGCCAGCGCCCGGCGTTTGCGATCATGGATCTGCGACTGGCGAACGGCAGCAACGGCCTGGACGCCGCCCAACAGCTCTACGAATCGTTTGGCGTGCGCTGTTTGTTCGTCAGCGCCAACATCGACGATGACGTGCGCCGGAAGGCGACGACCTTCCAGTCACTGGGTTTCATCGGCAAACCGTTTCTGCCGGCGGAAGTGATTTCGGCAGTTCAAGACGCCGCGCGCGTTACTGGAATGGGCGAACCTTAGCCCGCCGCCGCTTTGAGATAACGCGACAGCAATCTCGAAATCAGGCCTGCCGCCGATTGCGCACGATCCGGATTCCAATCAGTGCCAGCGGCTTCATCCATATAAACACGGCGCGACAGCTCCAGTTGAACCGCGTACACGCGATCCTTGGGCCGGCCGTAATGCATGGTGATGTAACCGCCCTTCCAGCGGCCGTTGAGCACGGCGCCGAACTTGCCATCCGTCGTGACTAAATCGAGCAACTGATCCGCGATGGCGCGCGGGCAGCTCGCATCGTCACGGGTACCGAAATTGAATTCGGGCAGCACGCCTTCGAACAACGAGGGCACTTCACTCGCGATGGAATGCGCATCCCACAGCAACGCGTAACCGTACTGCTCGCGAATTTTCGCCAGCTCGGCCGCCAGATGCCGATGATACGGCCGCCAGTACTGCTCGATGCGCGATGTGATTTCCGCATCGTTCGGCTCTTCGCCGGCGAGATAGATCGGATCGCCATCGAACGTCAGCGTCGGGCACACCGGCGACGTCGCATGCCCCACATACAACGAAGACGAGTCGGGCGCGCGATTCAGATCGACGACGTAACGCGAGTAGTTCGCCGCGATGATGGAAGCACCCAACTCACGTGCAAAGTCATAAAGCTTGTGAACGTGCCAATCGGTGTCGGCCAGCCGACTGCCTGCCAGCGTGAAGCGACGCCCGATGTCTTCAGGAACAAACGTGCCCGCGTGCGGCACGCTGATCAGCAGCGGCACCGAGCCGAGATGAAAGTCGTAAATGTTCATCGGATCATCGGCAGGTTGAGTTTGTTTTCACGCGCGCATTGAATGGCTTCGGGATAGCCAGCATCCGCGTGCCGCATTACTCCAGTGCCTGGATCGTTCCACAGCACGCGCGCGATGCGACGACCCGCCGCTTCGGTGCCGTCACAAACGATGACGACGCCGGCGTGCTGCGAATATCCCATACCGACGCCGCCGCCGTGATGGATCGACACCCAGGTCGCGCCGCTCGCGGTGTTGAGCAATGCATTCAGCAGCGGCCAATCGGAAACCGCGTCCGAGCCGTCGCGCATCGCTTCGGTTTCGCGGTTCGGGCTCGCAACCGAGCCCGAGTCGAGATGATCGCGGCCGATCACGATCGGACCCTTGAGCTCGCCCGATGCCACCATTTCGTTGAACGCGAGGCCGAGCCGATGCCGCTGCCCCAAGCCGACCCAGCAAATCCGCGCCGGCAGACCCTGGAAGCTGATGCGCTCGCGCGCCATGTCGAGCCAGCGATGCAGGTGCGGATCGTCCGGAATGATCTCTTTCACTTTGGCGTCGGTGCGATAGATATCTTCCGGATCGCCCGACAGCGCGACCCAACGGAATGGCCCGACACCGCGGCAGAACAGCGGACGAATGTATGCGGGTACGAAGCCCGGAAAGTCGAACGCGTTCTTCACGCCTTCATCGAACGCAACCTGGCGAATGTTGTTGCCGTAGTCGAAGACCGGAATGCCCTGCGCGTGGAACTGGAGCATCGCCTGCACGTGAATCGCCGTCGAACGCTGCGCTTCCTTCGTCACCGTCGCAGGATCGCGCACGCGCATCTCCTGCCACTTCTCCACCGTCCACCCGATCGGCAGGTAACCGTTCACCAGGTCGTGCGCGGATGTTTGATCCGTAACGGCATCAGGACGCACGCCTCGCTTCAACAACTCGGGAAGGATCTCAGCCGCATTGCCGAGCACGGCGACTGAGATCGCGCGGCCGGCGGCCGCCGCATCCATGATCATTTTCAAACCCTCGTCCAGCGACGGCGCATGCACGTCGACGTAGCGGGTTTCCAGACGTTTCTGGATGCGGCTCGACTGGCATTCGATGCACAGGATGCTCGCGCCCGCCATGGTCGCAGCCAACGGCTGCGCGCCGCCCATGCCGCCGAGGCCCGCGGTCAGAATCCATTTGCCCTGCAGCTTGCCGCCGAAATGGCGCCGGCCCATCTCGACGAATGTTTCATGCGTACCCTGCACGATGCCCTGGCTGCCGATGTAGATCCACGAGCCGGCGGTCATCTGGCCGAACATCATCAGGCCGCGGCGATCCAGTTCGTTGAAATGTTCCCAGGTCGACCACTTCGGCACGAGGTTGGAATTCGCGAGCAGCACTCGCGGCGCGTCTTCATGCGTGCGAAACACGCCCACGGGTTTGCCCGACTGAATCAGCAATGTCTCGTCCGACTGCAACGCCCGCAGAGCGTCGACGATGCGATCGAAACATTCCCAATTGCGGGCGGCGCGGCCGATGCCGCCATACACGACCAGCTCATCGGGATTCTCGGCCACTTCGGGGTCGAGATTGTTCATGATCATGCGCAGCGGCGCTTCGGTGAGCCAGCTCTTCGCGCTCAGCTGCGAGCCGCGCGGCGCGCGAACTTTGCGAGCTCCGTGACTGCGATCGAGTGCTGGCTGGGTCAAAGCGTTCATGTCATTTCCTCTTCAGTCCGTTCTGGAGTGTTTGCATGGCGCGCTTGTAGCCCGCGGACACGGCGGTCTCGGCGAAGTGCCGGCGCTCCTGCACCAGCCAGCGGCCGCCGACCATCACGTCGCGCACGGACTCGCCGGTGCCGGCAAACACAAAGGTATCGATAATGGCGTTGTCGTTGCGTGCCGCGAACAACGGCGACGTTCCATCGAGCACCAGAATGTCGGCACGATTCCCAACGGCGAGCGCGCCGACCCTGCGACCTGTGACGCGCGCACCGGCCTCGCAGGCGTTACGCCACAACATCGCGCCGCCCGAGGCGCCGGCCGAATTCAACACATTCCGCTGCCGTCGTAACAGTCGCGCCTGATATTCCAGCCAGCGCAATTCTTCGATGGGCGACAAGGAAATGTGACTGTCCGAGCCAATGGCAAATGCTCCGCCGGCGGCGAGCAGCGCCTCCATCGGGAAAATGCCGTCACCGAGATTGGCTTCGGTGGTCGGGCACAATCCAATGACTGCACCCGTTGCAGCGACCGCCTGCAACTCTGCGGCCGTTGCATGAGTGGCGTGCACCAGGCACCAGCGTTTGTCCAAAGAAACATTGTCGGCCAGCCACTCGATCGGCCGGCGACCGAAGTGCTGCTGGCAAGCCGCGACCTCTCGCTCCTGCTCGGCGATGTGAATATGGACAACGTCGGTATCGCGGCGCGCGTCGAGCACGGCCCGCAGAGATTCCGGCGGCACGGCCCGCAAGCTATGTAGCGCGATGCCGATCTCGAACTGCGCCAATCGCTCCGACCCGCGCAGTCCATCGAGCAGATCCAGATAGTGCCGGGTCTCCATCGTGAACTGCCGCTGACGCGCGGTCGGCGCAGCGCCGCCGAAATCGGATGTTTGATACAACGTCGGCAGCAACGTAATGCCGATGCCCGAAGTGGTCGCGGCGTCGATCAATGCCTGACACATCGCGAGCCGGTCGTCGTGGGACCGGTGCTCGCCCCCGCTGCCGTGGCTGTGCAAATAATGAAACTCGCACACCGACGTGTAGCCGGCCTTGAGCATGTCTGCATACAACTGCGCGGCGATGGCATTGAGACATTCCGGCGTCATCAGGCTGGCGTGCTCATACATGGTCTCGCGCCAGGTCCAGAAGCTGTCGTCGTTGCCGCTGCGCTGCTCGACCAATCCCGCCATGGCACGCTGAAATGCATGGCTGTGAATGTTCGGCATGCCGGGAATCGCGGCGCCGTTGATGAGTCGCGCCGTGGTCACGGTATCGTCGGCCGAGATATCGACGATCTCCCCTTCCGGGTCGACCGAGATCACCACGTTGCGGTGCCAGCCGCCCGGCAGCCACGCACAGGTGAAGCGATATCGGGATTGCATGGACATGCGCCGGAGTATAAGACTGCGGCGCGATGAAAGCTCACCACCTGAAGCCGGAACACACCTGGGACCGCGCCTGGATCGGCGCCGATCTGCTGACTCTGGACCAGACTCCAGGGTTGGGCGAACGACGGGATACAGTGCTGGCGATCAAAGATGGACGCATTGCCTGGCTGGGCAGCCGCGAGGAATTGGCTGCGATCCAGTGGTCCGCGCATACGATCAGCGCTGCCGACGGCCTGTGGATCACACCCGGCCTGATCGAATGCCACACGCATCTTGTATACGGCGGCGATCGCAGTAACGAATTCGCCGCACGACTGCGTGGCGCTACTTACGAAGAAATCGCACGCGCCGGTGGCGGGATTGTTTCAACGATGCGCGCCACCCGCGTTGCCAGCGAAGATGAGTTGTTCGAGCAGTCGCTGCCGCGAGCCGCTGCCCTCGCGGCCGAAGGCGTGACGACGTTGGAAATCAAATCGGGCTATGGGCTCGACCTGGCCAGCGAGTTGAAGATGCTGCGCGTCGCTCGGCGCATCGGCGAGCAGACCGGGCTGACGGTAATCAAAACATTTCTTGGAGCGCACGCGCTGCCGCCGGAGTTCGCGGGCCGGCAGGACGACTACGTCAGTTACGTTTGCGAGGAAATGTTACCTGCGGTCGCCGCAGCAAAGCTCGCCGACGCGGCCGATGTTTTCTGCGAACGTATCGCCTTCACCGAAGCGCAGACCCGACGCGTGTTCGAGCAAGCGCGTAAGTATGGCTTGCACCTGCGGCTGCATGCGGATCAATTGAGCGACGGCTCGGGCGGCGTCATCGCGGCCGATTGCGGAGCATTGTCGGCCGATCATTTGGAATATGCATCCGAACGTTCCCTGCAGCGCATGGCCGAGCAAGGAGTCGTGGCGGGGCTGCTGCCCGGCGCGTTTTATTATTTGCGTGAAACCAGGCTGCCACCGATCGAGCGGCTGCGCGAATTGCAGATCGCGATGGCGGTGTCGACCGATTGCAATCCGGGCACGTCGCCGATCGCCTCGCTGCTCACGGCAATGAATATGGCCTGCGTGATATTTCGTTTGACGGCGACGGAAGCATTGCGCGGCGTGACGGTGAATGCCGCGCGAGCCTTGGGATTGTCCGATCGAGGTGTGTTGCGCGTCGGCGCGCGTGCCGATCTTGCGATCTGGCGCTTACGCCATCCGGAGCAGCTGTGTGCCGAAGTGGGTGTGCATCGGCCGCAGGAGATCGTGCTCGGCGCTTGAGCAAACCTCAGAACATCACCGAGATGCCGACCGAGATCGTATCGGTGTCGCCTTCGCCGATTGCCTTGTCACCTGCGTCGAACACGCGCATGTATTCCAGGTGCAGGTCGTAGATCTCCAGCACGGTGAAACTGGTGCCGATGCCGGCCAGCATGTCCACGCTGTTCTCGGAGAACTGGCCACGGCTGGATCCCTGGACGCTGTCCGCGTAGTACAGCGACGCGGTATTGCTTCCGAACAGCACACCGCCGCGCCCGTAAACCTCCCAGCGATAGCTGAGCGGCCACACGCCGAGCGCCGACACGGTGATGCCGGAGGTCTGGCCGTCGTAATTGAACTGGGCGTTGGCGGGCAGGTTGCCGATCAAACCCATGGAACGGGCTCGATACTTGAAGCTGCCGAGATTCATGTAACCGCCTTCCACCGCCAGGTGCCGGTTGAAGCGGTAGCCGCCATAAAAGCCGTAGCCGTTGAAGGTGTCGTCCACCGACGACGAGAAAGCGGTGGGCGTGAAGCCGGTGGTGCCGAAGATCAGCGGGCCGAGCGTGTAAGCGTCGAAATCGCCGATCTTGACCTGCTTTTCGGTCTGGCTGTACTGGCCGCCGATGTAGAACCCGACCTCCGCCGCCTGGGCTGTCGACGCCAGCGCCGTGGCGAAAACGGCCGCCAGGCTGGCGATGGCGAAGACTCGTTTGTGGTTCATGCCGAGCGAACACCCATGCTGCGGTCCAGGAGCGGAACTGTACCGAAAATGTCGGCGCGCCGCTTCAGGCCCCGGAAAAAAGCCGCGCTTCCGAGCATATCGCAGCGTGCTGCGGGTCAGATGCAGCCCGCGGCCGGCCACTATTCATGCCAGGTTCACGAACGCGCCCGCCGCCGGCGGCGAGTCGATTACCCGGCTGGTAATGGAGCAGGCCCCAGGGCGTGGGCTATTGTCGCCGCCATGAATGCCACCCGACCCGTCGGCGACCTGCTGCGCGAATGGCGCCAGCGACGCCGCCTGAGCCAGCTCGATTTCGCCGTCGAAGCGGAGATCTCCTCCAAACATTTGAGCTTTCTCGAAACCGGCCGCGCGCGCCCGAGCCGGGAGATGCTGATGAAGCTCACCGAGCTGCTCGACGTGCCGCTTCGAGAGCGCAATACATTGCTGGTCGCCGCGGGGTTCGCACCGATGTTCGCAGAACGCAAGTTGGACGATCCAGCACTGCAGTCGGCTCGCGACGCGATGGAGCTGGTGTTGAAAGGTCATGAGCCGTTCCCGGCGATCGCAGTCGATCGGCATTGGAATCTGCTCGCTGCGAATCGCGCCGTTGCGCCACTTCTCATCGGCGCAGATCCGCAACTGCTCGAACCGCCGTTCAACGTGCTGCGCCTGAGTTTGCATCCCGACGGGCTCGCGCCTCGCATCGTCAATCTCGGCCAATGGCGCACTCATTTGCTCGCGCGCCTGCGACGACAAATAGAAATATCCGCAGACAGCGAGCTGATGTCGTTGCACGAAGAGCTGATCGGCTATCCGGCGCCGCAGTCTCCGGCCCGCGTGTCGGAAACAGAAGCGGCGAATGCGTTCGTGGTTCCGTTCCGCCTCGCGACACCCGCGGGCGTGCTGAGCTTCATCAGCACCACCACCGTGTTCGGCACACCGATCGACGTAACTCTGTCAGAATTGGCGCTGGAATCTTTCTTCCCCGCCGATGCGGCCACGGCCGCGGCGCTACGAAATCTGGCTCAATGACGTACGTTTATAAAGTCGATGGTGCCATCGCGCACGCGCAGCCGAACGCCGCCGGCCCTTGGGACCCAGGCCTGCAGCACGGCGGCGCGCCCGCATCGCTAATTGCGTGGGCAGTGGAGCGAATGCCTGCGCGTGATCCAATGCAAGTCACACGCATGACGTTCGATTTCCTGCGCCCGATTCCCGTCGCGCCGTTGGAAATAAACATCGACGTGCAACGCGAGGGCCGCAAGATCCAGGTCTGCAATGTCACATTGCTGCACGAAGGCGTCGCCTGCGTACGCGCCACCGTGCTCAAGATCCGTCAAGCCGATTTGCAACTTCCGGACGACATCGCCGATGAGCCGCTCGACGTGCCCGGCCCCGAGCAGGGCCAGGAAGAAAAGATTCATTTCTCCGACGGCCGCGCCAGCTTCAGCGACGGTGTGACATTACGTTCGGTGCGCGGCGGCTTCACCACGCCAGGACAGGCTGCGATCTGGTTTCACGCGCATCGGCCCATCATCGACGGTCACGCCATCACTCCGCTGATGCGCGCGGCGCTCACCAGCGACTTTTGCAACGGCACGTCCGCTGCTCTGAACTTCGACGAGTGGACCTTCATCAATGCCGATCTCACGATCAGCCTGGCGCGCATGCCGGTCGGTGAATGGATTTTGTTGGACGCGCAGACCTGGCTCGGCGATCGCGGCGCCGGCCTGGCGTTCGCCCGGCTCGGCGATGAGCGCGGCTACTTCGGCCGCGCGATTCAGAGCCTGGTGATCGACAAGCGCTGAGCGTCAGGGCTCCGTCGGAGCCTGGCTGGCAAGCTTTTTCTTTTCTTCTTCGGCGCGCTCGCGACGAATCGTCCAGATCACGGTGCCAAAGGCCGCGGCAATCACCAGCATCAGCGCGGCCATGATGAACACCAGGCCGCCGGCCAGGCGCCAGCCTTCGTATAAACCAACGGCCAGGCCGATGGGTGTCGTGACCAGCAACAGCGGTTTCGCGATTCTCATGCACCTATTGTAGGGCCGCACGGCATAATTCCAGCCCCTTCAAGCTCCAGTCTCCGCCGATGCCGCTGCTCACGCTTCGCAATGCCGAACTCGCCTATGGTCTGCATCCCTTGCTGGATCGCGCCAGCTTTGTCATCGAAGAACGCGAGCGCGTGGGCTTGATCGGACGCAATGGCACCGGCAAGTCGTCGTTATTGAAAGTGATCACGGGCCACTCGCCGTTGGATGACGGCGAGCTCGCGAAGCAGGACGGCCTCAACGTAGTGCTGGTCGAGCAGGAGCCGCTCCTGCCGCCGGCCGAGACGGTGCGGGACAGCCTGGTGGCGCGCGGCCGCATCGATCAGATCCACGACGAGCGCGAACGCTGGCGGCTCGATGCTCGCCTCAGCGAATTCTTACATCGCCTCGGCGTTGCCGCCGAGCGCGCGCCCGAAACGACTTCAGGCGGCGAGCGCAAACGCGCCGCACTGGCGCTGGCAATGGCGTTACAACCCGACCTGCTGCTGCTCGACGAGCCGACCAACCATCTCGATATCGATGGCATCACCGCGCTCGAAGAGTTGCTGATCAAAGGTCCTGCTGCGATCGTCGTGACTCACGACCGTGCGTTTCTGGATCGCGTCGTCACACGCATCGTGGAGCTCGATCGCGGCCTGCTCCGCTCCTATCCCGGCAACTTCGCCGCGTATGAAGCGCGCAAGAGCGAGCAGCTCGCGGCCGAGGAAGTGGTCAATCGCAAGTTCGATAAGTTCTGGGCGCAGGAAGAAGTCTGGATTCGCAAAGGCATCGAAGCCCGCCGCACTCGTAACGAAGGCCGCGTGCGTCGCTTGGAATCGTTACGCGAGCAACGTGCCGCCCGGCGCGAGCAGATGGGCAGCGTCAAGCTCACGCTCGACTCGGGCGAGCGCTCGGGCAAGCTGGTTGCCGAGCTCACGGATGTCACAAAATCGTTTGGTGACAAATCGACCGAAATGAGACCGATCGTTCGCGATCTTTCCATGCGCATCATGCGCGGCGATCGCCTCGGTTTGATTGGCCCCAACGGCGCCGGCAAGTCGACACTGATCAAGCTCATTCTCGGCAAGCTGGAACCCGACAGCGGCAGCGTGCGCCTCGGCACGAATTTGCTGGTCGCTTATTTCGATCAGCTGCGCGAACAGCTGGATCCGGACAAATCCGTCGCCGAAACCATCAGCCCCGGCTCGGACTGGGTTGAGATCGGCAACGAGCGCAAGCACGTGATGACTTATCTCGGCGATTTTCTGTTCTCCGCACAACGCGCCAATTCGCCAGTGAAAGCGCTGTCCGGCGGCGAGCGCAATCGCCTGCTGCTGGCGCGTTTGTTTGCTCGGCCTGCGAATGTGCTGGTGATGGACGAGCCGACCAACGACCTGGACATCGACTCGCTCGAACTGCTGGAAGATACATTGCAAAACTACGCCGGCACGCTGCTGCTAGTGAGCCACGATCGCGCGTTCCTGGACAACGTCGTGACTCAAACGCTGGTGGCCCAGGGCAACGGCAAGTGGCAGGAGTATGTGGGCGGCTATTCCGACTGGCTCGCACAGCGCCCGGCTCCGGTTGCGGCCTCCCCTGTGAAACCAAAACAGGAAACAAAACCGACACGCGCACCGGCGCCGGTCAAGCTCAGTTACAAGGAAACACGCGAGCTGGCGCAACTGCCCGCGGAGATCGAAGCGATCGAGCAGCGCCAGCAGGAGCTGACCGCACGCATGAGCTCAGGCGATTATCACAAACAGGGCGCCGACCAGATCAAAGCGGACATGAAACTGGCCGAAGATCTGGAACGGGAGATGTCGGAAAAGTTCGAGCGCTGGTCGACGCTGGAAGCCAAGGCGGAAGCGGCAGCGAAAAGCTGAACGCTCGCGGGCGGGAACGTGTGCTAAATTCCCGCAAACAAGGGACCTGGCGACTGGACGACTGGACGACGGAAGACTGGGGGAGCGACGGCACGCATGTCGCAAGTCACAGTACTACTGGATGCTTCTCGCCGCGGCGACGCCGCCGCCCTGGAGCAACTGTTCGATCTGCTTTATCAGGACCTGCGCCAGCTGGCGCACGCCAAACTTCGGCGCAGCGGCCAGTTCACGCTGCTCGATACCACCGGCCTGGTCCACGAATCCTATCTGCGCCTGTTCAAAGCCGGCGCCATCGACGCGCAGGATCGCGGCCATTTCATGGGCTACGCCGCGCAGGTGATGCGCTCCATCGTGGTCGATTTCGTGCGCCGGCGCTCGGCCGACCGGCGCGGCGGCAATGTGATTCACGTGGACCTGGACACAGCCGGCGCCCAGGTCGAAGATGCGCGCGGACGTGAAGTGATCGAGATCCATGAAGCGCTGCAGGAGTTATCCAAGATCGACCCGCGCCTGGTGCGAGTGGTCGAGATGCGTTACTTCGCAGGCATGACCGAAGAAGAAGTCGCGGACGCGCTCGACCGCAGCGTACGCTCGGTGGCGCGCGATTGGGAAAAGGCTCGATTGTTTCTAGCCACAAACCTCACGCAATGACCTGACTCATGCAAAAAATCGGGCCGGAAGACTGGAAGCAGATGTTCGAGCTGCTCGACACTGCGCTCGAACTGCCGCCGGCCGAACGCCACACCTGGGTCGAAACTCTCGAAGGCAGCTACGAACGATTGAAGCCCGCGCTTCGCGAGCTGCTCAGCCGGCATGCCGCGAACAACAGCGGCACATTCCTGCGCGAGCTGCCGCAGTTCACCAACGTTGCCGGTGTCGGCACCTCACCGTTGAGCCTGCCCGAGCCCGGCTATCAGATCAGCTCCTATCGATTGATTCGCGAGCTCGGGCGCGGCGGCATGGGAAGTGTCTGGCTGGCGGAGCGCGCAGATGGAATACTCAAACGAACGGTCGCGCTCAAACTGCCGCATGTCACATGGATCGGCGGCCTCGCCGAACGCATGGCGCGCGAACGAGACATTCTCGCAACGCTGGAACATCCAAACATCGCTCGTTTGTATGATGCGGGCGTCGACGATCTCGGCCGGCCGTTCATGGCCATGGAATATGTGGAAGGCCACAGCATCGACCGCTGCTGTAGCGAACGGCGATTGACCATCGACCAGATCCTGCCGCTGATCTTGCAGGTCGCTCGTGCGGTCGCTCACGCGCATGCTCGGCTGGTCGTCCATCGCGACCTGAAACCCGGCAACATCCTGGTGACCGCGGACGGTTCGGTCCGCTTGCTGGATTTCGGCGTCGCGAAGCTGCTGGAACAACAGGCCGGCGAGCAAACGCAATTCGCTGCGCGCGCATTCACTCCAGACTATGCAGCTCCGGAACAGATCAGCGGTGCGCCCATCGGCACGGCAGCAGATGTTTATTCGCTCGGCGTTGTGAGTTATCAGCTGCTCACCGGTTCGCTGCCGCGTACTGCTGGGAACGCCGACGACGTACCACTCGCAAGCTCGCGCGTGAGCGATCGCACGCGTAAACATCGCCTGCAAGGCGATCTCGATGCGATCTTGAACTGCGCGCTCAAGCCAGACCCTGCACAGCGATACATCAGTGTCGATGCGTTCGCGCGTGACATCGAACATCACCTGCAGGGCCGGCCCATCGAAGCGCGGCCCGACAGCTCCTGGTATCGCTTCTCCAAATTCGTTGCTCGCAATCGTGTCGGCACCATCGCCGCGGCAGCCGCTTTGGTTGCGATTGTCGGCGGCGCGAGCGTCGCAATCTGGCAGGCTCGGGAAGCACGAGAACAGGCGGCTCGCACCGCCATCGAGCGCGACAACGCGCGACGCGCCGCTGCGAGAGAAGAAGCCGTTCGACTCTATCTCACCCGCATGTTTCGCAACTCCGTCGCCGAGCGCGGCGGCCAGCCCACGACCGCCAAAGCGATGCTCGATCGCAGTGCCGAGCGCGTGTTGGAACAATATCGCGACGATCCTTATCTCGCCGGCAAGATCGTCGAGACGCTCACCGATTTGTATAGTGTGCTCGAAGACCCTGCCAGCCAGGTGCCGCTGCTGGAAGGTTATTTGAAACTGGCCGGCCCGGAAGCGGACCCGGCGACCGTGGCCATGGCACGACAGAAGCTTGCCCAGGCCGAAGTGGAACGCGGCAACATTCCACGCGCCGCCGACCTGTTCAAGCTGGCGGAAGATTTTTGGAACACCGACCGCACGCGCTACGCCGCCCAACATCTCGAAGGCCTGCAGATCAAAGCCCGAGTGCTGCGAGCCCAGGGAGACCTCGCAGGTTCGATCGCCATCAACGAACAGGCGATCAAAGAGCGCATCGCGATGTCGGGCGTCAATCACAGCGAAACCGCGCTTCTTTATAACTCGCTCGGCGTGGCATTGATGAATGCCAACCGCCTGCAGGAAGCGGCCGAGGCCATCCAGAAGGCGCTGGCCATCAACGATGCGCTGGGCACCGGCGACGAGATGCCGTCGTTGGTCATGCGAACAAACGTTGGTGCGCTGTCGTTGCGCGTCGGCAAGGTCGTCGAGGCGGAGCGCGAGCTCAAACGCGGTTTCGAAGGCCAACGCGCGGTCGCTGGAGATTCAGCCTCGGTGGCTGCGGCCATGGGTCAGTATGGCGCGTTGAAAACAGCGTTGGGCCATCCGGAGCAGGCGCTGCCGATTCTCGAAGAAGCAGAGCGCATGGCAGTGAAATTCACCGCGCCGGCGAGCGCGCTGCATTTGTTGAATCGAGTTTATCTCGCCGAAGCCCATCAGGCAGCCGGTCACGAACAGCGCGCTGCCGAGATCGCCACCGAAACATTGGCGATGGCCCGCAAGCAGTTCGGGCCGGATCATATTTATGCGCAGCGCGCGCAGATCACCGAAGCCAAAGTACTGGCGTCGCAACGGACTCCGGAGCAAACACTCGCGGAGCTCACGGAAGTAGTTTCGAAACTTCGCAACCAGGGTCCGCCCGCACAACCGCCATTGGCGCTGGCACTGATCGCACAAGGTGACCTGCTTCTGAAACAACAGCGCGCCGCCGAAGCTTTGCCGCTGCTCGAAGAAGCCATGCGGATTCGCGAACGCACGCTGTGGTCGGAAAGTTGGGAGCTCGCCGAAGCGCGCGCCCGGCTCGGTGAGGCGCAGCTCGCTGTCGGCAAGCCGGAAGGAAAGCAGCTCGTCGAGCAAGCCGCGGCGACGTTACAACAACAGCTCGGGCCCGATCATCCGCAGACCCAGAGGGCGCGTCGAGCGATTGCGATGTGAGTTACGACGTCGCCGTTGCGGCGAGCTTCGCTCGGCGTGCGCGATCCGCAATGACTCGCGGACGGTTCGCCGCGGGACCGGTGGATTGCCGGAACGTCAGCGACGACTCCAGCACGTGCTCCGATTCATCGTCCGATTCGCCACGAAGCTGCATCAACAGCAACTCGGCCGCTCGCGCCGCCATTGCTGGAATCGGCTGACGAATGGTCGTGAGCGCGGGCCAGACTTTGCTGGCCAACGGCATGTCATCGAAACCCGCCACCGACAGCTCTTCGGGCACCGCCAATCCCATCTCATGCGCGACCGCCAGCACGCCGGCCGCCATTTCATCGTTGGCTGCGAAAATCGCAGTCGGCCGCTTGCCTTCCGGCAGCTGCAACAGCTTGCGCGCCGAACGCACGCCGCCCAGATATGAATTGTCACCTTGCAGGACCAGTTTCTTGTCGAGCGTCACGCCGCAGGCACGCAGGCCGTCCACATAACCTCGATAGCGATCGGCGATCGCGATGTGATCGGGATGACCGAGCAGGAAGCCAATCCTGCGATGACCTAGTGCGACCAGCTGCTCCGTCATCCTCGCGCAGCTCTCGCGATCGTTTGTAAACACACTGCGCTTCACATCGCTGCGCTCGGCAGGCGCAATTCTCACAAACGGGACGCGCTGCCCTTCGAACAACGCCGTCACGGGATTCAGGTCCGACAGCGGCGGCGTGATGATCACGCCGTCCACCCGCGACTGGCGCACGCTGCGCCCGAGATCCTCGACCAGCTTCGGCGACTGATAATCGCAAGGATGCATGACGACCTGGTAATGCGCGGCCCGGCACGTTTCGAGCACGCCGGCCAGCACCGTGGTCGCGTAGTGATCGCACGAATAGTCATACAGCAGGCCGATCAGGTATGAGCGGCTGCCGCCGAGGCTGCGCGCCGAAGGATTCGGGTGATAGTCCAGCTTGCGAATCACGCGCATCACGCGCTCGCGCGTGTGCGGCTTGACGGTTTTAACGTCGTTGATGACTCGCGAAACGGTCTTGATCGACACGCGGGCCTGGGCCGCAACGTCGTGAATAGTGGCGCGAGTCGTACCTTGAGTCATGCTGCTCTAACTTGTGTCATGCGGGCCGTGGACTGACGCACGATCAGCGACGACTCGACTACGTGCAGCGTTCCTTCTCGACTCTCCCCCGGTTGGTCCCGCCCTCGCAACTGTTCCATCAGCAATGCCGCTGCCCGCTCGGCCATCATTCGGATCGGCTGGCGTATTGTAGTGAGTCTGGGCCAGATCTGGCTGGCGATCGGCGCATCCTCGAAGCCGGCAACCGACAACTCGCCCGGCACATCGAGATGCAAATCGTGAGCGGCGCGCAACACGCCGGCCGCCATCTCGTCGTTGCTGGCGAAAATCGCCGTCGGCCGCTGGTCGCGACGTTGCATCAGCAATTCGCGGCCGCAGGCCAGGCCCGACGCAACCGTGTTCGCACCTCGCCTGACCAGCGCCGGCAGCACCGGCAGATTCGCCTGCTTCAGCCCGTCCAGGTAGCCCAGGTAACGCTGCTCGGAAGCGGTGCAGCCGGCGGGACCCGCGACGAACCCAATGCGGTCGTGACCGTTGTTCGCGAGATAACTCACCATCGCCGCGCATGCCTCACGCTCGTTGGTAAATACATTACGCGCAAAATCGGTGCGCCGAGGTGAAGCAATCTTCACGAACGGCACCGACTGGGCGCTCAACGCTTCCACGATCGCTTCCATGTGAGACAGCGGCGGCGTGAGGATGATGCCGTCGACCTGCACGCGCTGGACGAACATCAGGATTTCATCGACGACATCGTCCGCATAAGCATCGCAGGCATGCATCACGACCTGGTAATTCGCCGCCCGCAACGTCGGCAGCGTGCCCATCTGCACTTCGGTGACGTAACGAACCGCAGAGCTGTCGAACGGCATGCCGATCAGCAATGACGGATGCCCCGCGAGGGTGCGCGCGGTAGGGCTCGGCCGGTAGCTGAGCCGACGCATCACTTCCATCACGTGCTCGCGCGTTTGCGCCGTCACTGAGCTGGAATTGTTCAACACGCGCGAGACCGTTTTGATCGAAACGCGCGCCTGGGCGGCAACCGTGCTGATGGTCGGTCGCTGCAGTTTATAACTGACGTCTCCACCGATGCTCATGGGTTACTCCAACGACAGCTCACCGAGTTGATCCCGATCGCGATACGTGAGCCCGAAGCCGTAGGCGAACAGCGGGTCGTAGTCACGATCGTTGCGATTGAGGTTGAGCTGCGTGCTGTGCCGGGGCCACGAGAACGACAGCTTTCCTTTGAAGTCATGATTCACCGCGCCGGCCGCGTTTCGGAAAATCACATCGGCGATGCCCGCGCCTTCAGTTCCAGGAAGCCAGGCGACGACGAATGCGTCCGACGCGTTCAACTCCGGGTTGATCCACAGCGGACGCCCGGTGAAAAACACCGAGACCACCGGCACGCCGGCCGCGCGAAGTTTCTTCAACAGCTGCAATTCGGCATCGCCGGGACTCGCGTAGTCGATCGTTTTCAGATTGCCCGCGCCTTCGGCGTACGGCTCTTCGCCGAACACCACGATTGCAACGTCGGGCTTCCTGGTGAAATCGCCGTTGCTGCTGTATGTGACTTTGCCCTTGCCCGCGTTGACCACCGAGCGAATGCCCGCGAGCACGGTGGTCGCGCCGGGAAATTCCGCGTTCGTGTTGTCCGTGCCCTGCCAGGTGATCGTCCAGCCGCCGGTTTGTTTGCTGAGATCGTCGGCACCGCTGCCCGCCACCAGCACGTTGGAACGACGCTTCAGTGGCAGCAATCCACCCTTGTTCTTGAGCAGCACCAACGACTCGCGCACGGCCTGGCGAGCGACTTCGCGGTGCGCCGGCGCGCCGAGCAACTCACGTTTGTTGGCAAGCGGTCGCGACGACGGCCGGCCCTTGTCGAACATATGAGCGCGATACTTCAGGCGCAGGATGCGAGTAACTGCGTCGTCGATGCGCGCTTCGGGGATGGTGCCGTCCTTCACTTGCGCGATCGTGTTCTGCAGGAAGCCTTTCCATTGCGTCGGCACCATGATCATGTCGATGCCGGCATTGATGGCCTGCGGACACTTGTCCTTCGAGCACGCCTGCACTTCATCGACGCCGTCCCAGTCGCTCACGACCGGACCGTCGAACCCCATTTGTTTCTTGAGCACGTTGGTCAGCAGGTACTTCTGCCCGTGCACCTTCCAGCCGCGCCAGCTGTTGTATGAAGCCATGACGGTCTGCACACCCGCACTCAGCGCGGCAACGTAACCTTGGCCGTGAATGTCGAGCAGCTGCTGCTCGGGCGACAGGTTGTCGCCGCGATCGATGTCTTGATCGGTGCCGCCGTCGCCGATGAAATGTTTGGCTGTGGCGATGACGTGATTCGAATCCAGAAAGTCAGGCGTGCCCGCCGCGCCTTGCAGGCCGATGACCATGCGATCGGCGAAGGACTTCACGATGTCTGGGTCTTCGGAATAACCCTCGTAGGTGCGTCCCCAGCGATCGTCGCGCACCACTGCTACTGTCGGTGCGAATGTCCAATCGAGGCCGGTGACCGCGACTTCGGCGGCCGTCGCTTCGCCGATGCGCTGAATGAGATCGGGATCGCGCGTGGCGCCCAGGCCGACGTTGTGAGGGAACAGCGTCGCGCCGATCACGTTGTTGTGACCGTGCACGGCGTCTGTGCCCCAGATGATTGGGATCGCCGGTGCGCCACCGGATGTATCCATTGACGCGTCGTAGAAGCGGTCCGCGAGCTTCACCCAGTCGGCGACTGCGGCGTGTTTGTTATTTCCCGGGAATGCACCGCCGCCGTTGAGGATGGAGCCGAGGCGATATTTGCGCACGTCCTCGGGCGTGACATCGCGGATTTCCGCCTGGATCATCTGCCCGACCTTCTGCTCCAGCGTCATGCGAGCGAGCAGGTCGGCGATCTTCTGCTCCATTTCCTGATCGGCTGGCACCGGGCTCGCGACGTGCGGCCACTGCACGCGTGACGAGTCCACCGGCGAGCTGTCCGCCGCCGAAATTGCGGCGTGCGCCGCCAGCAGCAGCCCCCAGCATGCGGCTCGAAGAGTGGTTTGCGTCATCTCGCGAGATTTTCCTTGCCCGTCCCCCAGGCTGTAGCGTTACTCGCGTGAGACAACGTTGTCAATTTTGGCTGACTCTTTGACTGTACACAAATGCTGGCATGCCTGTTTTTGTAGGCATGACACCGTTGGTACATCGCCCGTTTGATGACCCCGGAAGTGGGCCGATTCAGGGTGATTTGCGCAGTCGGTTTCGGAGGAGAGGCAGAGGCGTTGGCGGCTGGCGAAGGCTGGTGGGCCCTGTGTTCCTCCGGCGCCGCGAGCCACCGACGCCTCTTAACACCCGCAACGGAATCAGCGAACGCTACGCACCGGCAGAATCGTGAACGATGCGAGCAGCGTGATACATCCAGCGATGGTAAACAGCCAGGTATAGTTATCGCCGGTAAGCGCGAGGATCACGGGCCCGAGTGCAGGGGCCAAGGCTTGAGGAAGCGCGTTGGCGACGTTGAAGATGCCGAGATCCTTCCCCGCATCCCGCCACCGATTCGGCAACACATCCGTAACGAGCGCCAGGTCCACAGCAAAGTAAATGCCGTGCCCGACGCCCGTAATCGTCATCCCCAAAAGAAACGTCACATAGTTGGGCGCAGCCGCAATCACCCACAACCCAATCGCATAAGCCGCCCCGCCAATCACAACAAAAATCTTCCGCCGCCCGATCGCATCCGACAATCGTCCGCCAAGGATGCTGACTGCAACGACAGCCACCGTCTGCACCAGGATCCCCTGAAAGATCACAGTGGGAATATCACTCTCCCCCAACCCCAACTCATCGATCAAATAAAACGGCTGGTACGTATTCAAGAACGCCGTCCCCAACACCAACAGCAACCGACTCAACCACGCCCAGGCGAAATCCGGATGCCGCCGCGGGTTCACCCAAAAAATCTCCGCGGCACCTTTGATCTGCAGCGGCGGCACCGTCCCCGGCTGCAAACGTCGATCCCGCAGCACCCACGCAAACGGCACCACAGCAGCAATCCCAATCGCTGCCGGCAAAAGAAACATCAGCAGCATCGACCCCGCCACCGACTGCACGAGAAACGTTCCGCACACCTGCCCCAGCGGCAAACAAATCCCCATCACCCCCGCAACCGTACCCCGCTGCTCCTGCGGAACCTGGTCCGGCAATACGGCAATCGCGGCCGCCAGCACCGCATTGAAAGCAAGCTGCGCGAGACACCACCCGATCAACACCACCGCGATGCTGTTCGCCGTAGCAATCATCAGCAGCGCGCCTGCCCCGCAGACAGTGCCGCCGACCAGCCACGGACGACGCATGCCGAAACGTGAGGTCGTGCGATCGCTCAAGCGACCGAACAGTGGATTGCCGATCAGCGCGAAGAACGCACCGAAGCCCAGCACCAGCGACAGACTCGATGCAGCGGTCTGCGGGTCGAGATGACGAACCTTCATCGCAATGGTCACGAGCACCGGCGTGAGCAAAGCCAGCCACGTACCCGTGTAGGCCACGGCGAGCGCAGTGATGAATCCCCCGCCCACGCGCGCCTTGTGATCGACAGCTGCGGACCAGGCCGGCTGCTCTTGTGAATTCATGGCACGCAGGATGCCCGGAATATCACCCGTTCCACAACCCATCGATTCCGCGCAACGAAATCAACGACGTGTGAACGGATCTTTGCAGTCGAAGCGCTTGCGTTCCCGCCGCGCTCTGTGACTACACTCGGTCGCAGCACGGGGGATGACGATTGAATACTCAGAATTCCGCGGCAGGCTCACCGCCATTGACGGCCGCCGTGCCTTATCCGGCGTCGGCACAAGCCTGGTATCTCGTGTTCGTGCTGCTGATCTTTTATATCTTCTCGTTCATCGACCGGCAGATCATTTCCTTGCTGGTGGAGCCGATCAAACGCGACCTGCAGGTTACGGACACGCAGATCGGCATGCTGCAGGGCCTGGCGTTCGCGCTGTTCTATACGTTATTCGGTATTCCAATCGGCCGCCTCGCCGACCGGATGAATCGCAAGTCCATCGTCGCGTGCGGCGTGATCGCCTGGTCGATAATGGCCACGTGGTGCGGGCTCGCGAAAAACTGGACGCAACTCGTAATCGCACGCGCCGGTGTCGGCGTGGGCGAAGCAGCACTCTCCCCCGCTGCGTACTCAATGATCACCGATGCGTTCCCGCGAGAGAAACAAGGCCGCGCGTTCAGTGTTTACAACATGGGCATCGCGATCGGTGCCGGCATCGCCATGCTCGTCGGCGGACTGGTCGTCGCAGCGATCTCGGCCGAAGGCAAAACATATGCGCTGCCGGTGTTCGGCGAAGTGCGCGCATGGCAGCTCGTATTCATCGTGACCGGCGTGCCAGGGCTGTTACTGCCGCTGCTGCTGCTCGGCGTACACGAGCCGACGCGCCGTGGGCTGATCAAGATGCAATCGGCCAACGGCGAGAGCCTGGGACAAAAAGTCCCGTTCGGCGAAGTCGTGAAATTCATGGTGAAGCACAGCGACTACTACAGTCTGCACTTCGTCGCGCTCGCCATGCTGGCGATGGTGGGTTATGCAGTCGGTGCATGGCTGCCGACAGTCATTGCGCGAACGTATGGTGTGTCGCCCGCGCAGGTCGGCCTGGTGATCGGCCTGTCGACCATCTTCATCAACACCACCGGAATCTTTCTTGCCGGCCGGCTGTGCGACTACTGGGCTGCGCGTGGGCAGGCGGATGCGCCGATCAAAGTCTGCATGTTCGTCGCCATCGCGACGTTGTTGACCAGCTCGCTGCCCGCTTTCATGCCGAGCTTCGTCGCGGCGATCGTTGCGATCTGTGTCGCCGGCCTGCCGTTTCATGGTTATGTCGCGATGGGCCCGATGGCAGTGAATCAGGTCACGCCCAACCAGATGCGCGCACAGATCTCCTCGGCGTATTTGTTCACCGTGAATCTGATCGGCCTCGGCATCGGGCCAACGCTGGTCCCACTGATCAGCGACTACATCCTGCGCGATCCCATGCAGATTCGCTGGGCGCTGCTGATCGTCGTGGTCGGCGGCTGCGCCGCCGCGGCAACGCTGTTGTGGTTTGCGCGTCCGTTGTTCAGGGACAAGATCGCGGCCACCGCCCAGTGGCAATGACCCAGTGGCAATGACTTGAGGCAGTGATGGCATAGAATAGGGGGCATGGAAGCCACTCCCCTCCTGCCCCATCCCACCACCCCGGACGAAGCGCTGACCTCGATCACCGTCGAGGTCGACTCGCCGACCGCCGATCTGCTGGTGCTCTATTACCGAGTCACCGGCGACATCGATCGCATCGCGCTGCCGGCGCAGGCGGCCAGCAAGGCGCAGGACCTGCTATGGAAACATACGTGTTTCGAGGCCTTCATTTCGCTGCCGGACAGCGAAGGTTATTTCGAATTCAACTTCTCGCCGTCGAGCCAGTGGGCCGCGTATCGCTTCGAGGATTATCGCCAGGGCGTGCAGCCGGTGGTCCTCACGCCGACTCCTCGAATAATCGCGCGGCGTCGCGAAGGTGAGCTCGACATCGACGTGGATCTGCACCTCAGCGGCATTCCCGAAATCGCCGATGCGATCAGCAACGGCCGCGAACTGCGCCTGGCCGCCTCGGCGGTGATCGAAGACGACCAGGGACGAATTTCGTATTGGGCGCTGACCCATCCGCCCGGCAAGCCCGACTTCCATCACCGCGATGGCTTTGCGCTGGTGCTGGCCGGAGATCCATCATGAAGTTTGGTATCGAGCGGCTGCTCGCGGACACGTCGTTGCAGCGGGAGCTCAAGGGCAAGCGCGTGGCGCTGCTGGCGCATCCCGCGTCGGTCACGTCCGATCTCACACATTCTCTCGATGCACTCGCCGCAGTGGGATTGAAGGTCAGCGCCGCGTTCGGCCCCCAGCACGGCCTGCGCGGCGACAAACAGGACAACATGGTCGAGTCGCCGGATTTCAACGATCCGACGCTCGGCATCCCGGTGTTTAGTTTGTATGGTGAAGTGCGCCGGCCCACCGACGCCATGATGCAAACATTCGATGTGCTGCTGGTCGACCTGCAGGACCTGGGCTGCCGCATCTATACATTCATCACGACGCTGCGCTATGTGCTCGAAGCGGCGGCCAGGCACGGCAAATCGGTGTGGGTGCTCGATCGTCCCAATCCCGCCGGCCGCCCGATCGAAGGGCTGCGGTTGCGCGCCGGTTGGGAAAGTTTCGTCGGCGCAGGCACGATGCCGATGCGTCACGGGCTGACGCTCGGCGAGCTCGGGCACTGGTTCAAGAAGACATTGCGCATCGACGTCGACTACCGCGTCGTCGCGATGGAAGGTTGGCAACCCGACGCCGCGCCGGGTTTCGGCTGGCCGATCGGCGAGCGCACCTGGGTCAATCCCAGCCCGAACGCGCCGAATCTTTGGATGGCGCGCGCGTATGCCGGCACCGTGATGGTCGAAGGCACGACACTTTCGGAAGGTCGCGGCACGACGCGGCCGCTGGAGCTGTTCGGTGCATCGGACATCGATGCCGGAAAGATATTGGCCGAGATGCAATCGCTCGCGCCGCATTGGCTGCAAGGCTGCCGCCTGCGCCTCTGTTGGTTCGAGCCGACGTTTCATAAACACGTCGGTAAGCTCTGCTCAGGCTTGCAGATCCACGTCGAAGATCCGAGCTACGATCACGAGGCGTTCCGGCCCTGGCGCTTGCAAACATTGGCGTTCAAGGCCATTCGCCGGCTGTACCCCGCGTACCCGCTGTGGCGAGACTTTCATTACGAATATGAGAAGGATCGCCTCGCCATCGATGTGATCAACGGCAGCCCGCTGCTGCGGGAGTGGGTGGACGATGTGCAGTCAACACCCGCCGATTTCGACGCGCTCACTCAACCCGACGAAATCTCGTGGCGTGAAGAACGTAAAGACTTCCTGATTTACAAGTAGCGGAACAGCGCACAAGCATGGGGCGTTGCTGGTCGGGACTAATCCTATCCCGTGACAGGAGTACCTCATGGCACGCAAATACAGCAAAAAAGCGTCGAAGAAGGTCGAGAAGGTGATGCGCGAGCGCAAGCAGGGCAAGCTGCGCAGCGGCCGCTCCGGCAAGAAGGTGAAGAGCCGCAAGCAGGCCATTGCCATCGGCTTGTCCGAAGCCCGGCGTTCCGGCGCCAAGGTGCCGAAGAAAAAGAGCAGCAGCCGCAAGAAGAAATCCGGCGGCCGTCGGAAGAGCGCGAAAAAGAAATAAACCTCTAGCCGTGCGCAACGGCCGGCCTGCCGACACGCATGAACAGCAGCGCGCTGAGCGCCAACAGCCCCAGCGCGCTGATTGCCAATGAGCTGTGAATGCCGATCGCCGCTCCCATCAAGCCCACCGTGACGCCGCTGAAGGTGCGCAGCCCCAAGGCCATCATCGAGAACACGCCAATTACCCGGCCGCGAATGTCGGCGGGCGCGTTCATTTGCACCAGCGTTTGTGACATCGAGTTGAACGACAGCTCGAGGAAGCCGGCCGCAAACAACAACATCACGGCCAGCGAATAAAACGAAGACATCGCAAATCCAGCCATGGCGCAGCAGTACAGCATCGCCAGGAACATTGCCGTGCGCGGATTGGGCATGAGCCAGCCACGACTTTCGAGCAGGAACCCCGCCGTCAGCGCGCCCATCGCATCGGCCCCGAGCAGCATGCTGTAGGACATATCGGCCTTGCCGTGACCGAGCGACTGCGCAAAGTCGGGCATCTGCGGCAGATAGGCATTGCCGACAAAGAACGATGCGCCGCCGGACAGCAGGATCATGCTCAACAACGTGCGATGCTCGCGGATCCGCCGCAGCGTCGAAGTGATATCGCCGATGGAGAGCAGCGCTCGCGTCGTCTTTGGCGCACCGTCACCCTTGGCTCGCGAATACGGCGCCTTCCATAACCAGATGATCGTCGGCACATAGATCAGCGCGTTCAGCAGGATGCCCCTCTCCGGCCCGAGCGCAAGCAGCAGCAGGCCGCCGATCGCCGGCCCACCCAACAGTCCCAGCTGACGGGAAGTGGCATTCAAGCGCACGGCGCTCTGCAAATGTTCGGGCGGCACGACGTGATGAAGCAGCACTTGCGAGCTCGGCGTCCACAGCACACCGGCAATGCCGTGCAACGTCAGCAGCAGCATCGCATGCCACATTTGCAACGAGTGGGTCGTGAACAGCACGCCCCAGGTGATCGAAACACCCATGAACAAACACATGCCGATCTGGATCAGCCGGCGGGGATCGAAGCGATCCGCGAGCGCACCGACGGGCAAGGACAACAGCAGGAACGGCACCCAATGCGAGATCACCGCGAAGGCGCCCAGCGCATTGGATTGAAACTTCTGGAACATCATCCAGTAGCTGATGACGTGCTCGATGCTGTCGGCCATCATCGCGCCGGCGAACGCGAAGAAAAATCCTCGATAGCCGGGATGACGAAGCGCGGCGAACGAACGACGGGGAATTGCCGGAGCGGCGGCGGT